>CAXTRY010000203.1:0-2346 GCA_964246805.1 uncultured Acidobacteriaceae bacterium | reverse complement strand
CTGGAGATCGTCCAGCCGGAGAAGATCAAGGTGAATGAGGAGTTTCGCGCGCGGCTTGAGGCGATCCGGCCGGACGCGATCCTGATCGTGGCGTATGGACGGATCGTGCCGCAGTGGATGCTCGATCTGCCGCCGCTGGGGAACATCAACCTTCATGGATCGCTGCTGCCGAAGTATCGGGGGGCCGCGCCAATACAACGGGCCATCGCTAACGGTGAAACGATAACGGGCGTGACGACAATGCGGATCGACGCGGGCCTCGACACGGGGGACATGCTTCAGGCGAAGGTGGTGCCGATCGGGCTGGACGAGACGGCGGTAGACCTGTTCGGTAGTCTGGCGGCGATCGGCGCGGAGTTGATGGTCGAGACGCTGGCGGGTTTGGCGGCGGGAACGCTCACCGGGCAGAAACAGGATCCTGCGGCGGCGACGCTTGCGCCGATCCTGAAGCGGGACGATGGGCTGATTGACTTTATGCGTCCAGCGAAACAGATTTATGACCGCTGGCGAGGGTTTCAACCTTGGCCCGGTGCCTGGACCATGCTACGGGGAAAGAAGTTCGTAGCCGGGAAGATGCGACTGGTTGAGGAGAGCTCGGCGGACGTGCCGGGGACGATGATGGTACGTGGCGAAGAGTTGCGGGTGGTCTGTGGCGAAAGTACGGTGCTCAGCTTAGACGAGGTACAGGTTGAGGGCAAGAAAAGGATGAGAGCGGCGGAGTTTCTGCGTGGCTTCCAGCTGAAGAACGGCGAACGGCTGGGCGCGTGAAGACGGCCGATATTCCGAAGGGCGCGGGGACGCCGAAGGTGACGGCGGCGCGACGGGTGGCGATCGAGATTCTGACGCTGGTGGGGGAGCGGCAGGGGCATAGCGACGAGCTGCTGCACTCGGCGCGGACGGAGGCGTTATCGCCGGAGGACCGTAATCTTGCGACGGCACTGGTGATGGGGGTGCTGCGCTGGCAGATTGCGCTCGATGCGCGGGTAAAGATGCTGCTGCAACGACCGGATCAACGATTGGCGGAGCCGGTGGCCTTGGCTTTGCGGATGGGGGCGTTTCAGCTGCTGCACATGGACAGGATTCCACCACATGCTGCATTGAGCGAGAGCGTGGAGCTCTGCAAGCTGGCGAATCAGCCTCATGCGGCGGGCATGGTCAATGCGATCTTGCGGAAGATTGCCGCGGCGCAGAGACCCGGTAAACGCCTATATGAGTCGATACCGGCGTTTGCCGAGCGGCTGGGGCATCCGCTGTGGCTGGTGGAGCGGTGGGTTACGGCGTATGGCCGCGAGGCGGCGCTGGCGATCTGTGAGGCAGATCAACGGGAGCCTTCAAGCGGAGAGCTGTTCGGGGCCGACGAGCTGCTTCCTCAAATGGATGATGGGTCGCGGCTGGTGGCGGAGCTGGCGGCGGCGGCGATGCCGGAGGGCGGGACGCGGGTGTGGGATTGCTGCGCGGCTCCCGGCGGCAAGACGATCGTGTTGGCGGATCGCCTGCCTTCCGCAAGCATTCTCGCGACGGATGTGAGTGCGCGGCGACTTCGCGCCATGGAGGAACGGCTACGGCGATTCGACAACAATGCCCGGGTGGAGTGCCGTGCGGCCGACGCACTGGCAATGTCGGGGGAGGAGCGATTCGATCTCATCCTGTGCGATGTGCCGTGTAGCGGAACGGGCACGCTGGGGCGGAATCCGGAGATTCGGCATCAGTTGAAACCGGAGGATTTGAAGCGTCAGGCTACCCGGCAAAAAGCCTTGTTGGCGGCGGCCCTGGAGCGGCTCGCCCCCGGCGGACGGCTGGTGTACTCAACCTGCTCGCTGGAGCCGGAGGAGAATGAGGAAGTAGCTGAGAGATTGGGCGGCGCGCGGTGCGTGTCGGTGGGCGACCTGCTCGCCAAGCTTGTTCAGCAGGAAAGGCTTGGGGAAGAAGCGGGTCGGCGATTGCTGTCCAGCGGTGTTCGGAACGGATACTTGCGGACCTTGCCGGGGGTTCATCCGGGAGACGGCTTCTTTGCGGCAGTCTTCGAACTGTAGATGCGTCAGCCGCCAAGAGTGAGGCGGACGGTCTGGCCTCTTTGGACGCGGAAGCCGGATTGCGGGCTTTGGCCGCTGACAGTGCCCCCGGTGGTGGAAGGTTGGTCCGTGGTGCCGGGATCGGACGCGGCAGCCGGGGACTGAGTGGCGTAGACGGCGAGACCGAGGGCGGCGGCGCGCTCCGCGGCTGCGGCGTAGGAGAGGCCGACCCACGAAGGCATCACAAAGGCGGTCCCGGCATCCTCCCTTTGGCTCAGGAGGAGGTTGACGCGGGGGCTGTCGACGCCCGAGGCGTTGGGGGGCGGGGTTTGGG
>CAXTRY010000202.1:0-2382 GCA_964246805.1 uncultured Acidobacteriaceae bacterium | reverse complement strand
GGCGTGACTTCAACAGGGCGGGCAGGGGCTTCGTACAGGGGCAAAAGGGTTGTCGGTTTGGGCTTGGGGATGCCGGGGGGGCGGCCGGATTTCTCGCGCTCTTCGTGACAGGTGGCGCAAGGGCAGGCGTCGCGGAGGAAGGCGAAGGTCCAAGCGGAGCGGTGGCCGTCGCGCCAGTCGATCTCCATGCCGGAGCCTTCAGTTTTGTGGACGCGGACCTTGGCGGGGGTGACGGCTGCGGGCGGCAGCGTGCGGTGGAAGAGGTCTTCGCGCCGGGCGTCGGCTTCGGAGACGATGCGGATTCCTTCGTGGGACATGCTTTTATCTTGTCACGTGAACCCACCCTAACGACGATGAAACCGTCGTGAGGATGGGGCACCCGGTTCGTTAGATTTTACGGCTGGCGGTAGAAGAAGTAGGCGGCCATGACGCAGCCGGTGGCGACGACGATGACGCGGAGGACGCCGCCATTGATGCGGCGGGCGTAGAGTGCGCCGAGATAGCCGCCCGCCGCGGCGAAGACCATGGAGATCAGGCAGTAATGCCAGAGGACGGTTCCGCCGACGATGAAGGTGAGGACGGCGCAGAGATTCGACAGGCAGGCGGCGAGCACTTTGAGGGAGTTGAGCTGGTGCATCTTCTCGACGCCGAAGAGGGCGAGCGCGGACATGATGAGGAAGCCCGCGCCCGCGCCGAAGTAGCCGATGTAGAAGCAGACGGGCAGCAGGACGCAGAAGAGGGGGATTAGTGCGGGCGTGGTTTGCGCGTGAGGGTGTTTTGCGCGGGCGCGAAGGCGGCGGGACACCGGGCCGCTGATCCCGAAGAGCAGCGAGGCCGAGAGCAGCATCCAGGGAAGAATGCGGAGGAAGGTGATCTGCCCGGTGCGGAGGAGGATGACGGCTCCGCTGACGCCGCCAAGGATGGAGGCGATGATCACGACGGGGAGGAGGTCGCGGCGGAGATCGGCGCGGAGCGTGGCGACGGAGGTGAGCTGGCCGGGCCAGAGGGCGACGGTATTGGTCGCGTTGGCCGCGATCGGCAGGACGCCCATCGAGAGCATGGCGGGGAAGGAGAGGAAAGAGCCTCCGCCGGCCATGGCGTTCATGGCTCCGGCGAGAAAGGAAGCGGCGATGAGCCAAGCGAAGCGCCAATGTGGAGGGAGGCTGAGGTGCATTGAATCGATTGTAGTGAGTGGTGGCTTAAGTCTGAATCCGAAGGAAAGCTATTCCGCTGCCTTCAACTGACGCGAGAGAAGTGTCCCAATGGTCTTTGGCTCTTCACGATGAGGGAAGTGGCCGACACCTTTAAGAACGATCCGCTCGTAAGAGCTAGAGAAGCTATCGGCCTGCTCTTCTGAGGCGGCGGGTAGAACGCAGGCGTCGGCTCCGCCGCAGACGTAGATAGTTGGCGTGGCAATCTTAGGCTTGGGTTTGCTGTCGAGTTGAGCCTGAACTTCAGCGTAGCCGCGGAGGCTGAGAGCGCCACCCCAGCGCATTCTGTAATAGTGGAGAACGGTGGCGGCGAACTGCGGGTTCTTCCAGGCCGTGGCCGCCGCCGCGAAGTCGTCCGCGGAGAACTTCCACTCCGGCGACCATGCTTGCCAGAGTTGATGGCAGAACTCTTCGGGATGGTCGATCATCATCTTGCGGCCGAGTTCGAGTTGAAAGAACCATTGATACCAATAGGCCCGCACCTGTTCGGGGGGAAGGTCGCGTCCGGCATACATCGTATAAGGCGATGCCAATGCGAGGAGCGAACGGACGCGTTTTGGCGCGAAGACGCAGGCGGCATAAGCGGTGCGTGCTCCCCAGTCGTGTCCGGCAAGATGAAAGCTCGGGATGCCGAGAGCGTCGGCGAAGGCAAGGAGATCGCTGCCGAGCGCGGCTTCCTGACCGCCGACAAGATCGAGCGAGGTGACTTGTGTCTCGCCAAAGCCGCGCAGATACGGAACGATGAGGCGGTATTTTGCGGCATCGAGATGGGTGATAACAGGCTCCCAGGCGACGGGCGCGTCGGGAAAGCCGTGGAGCAGGATAACGGGCGTACCGTTGGGGCTGCCATATTCGAGGTACTGGATGTTGACTTCGGGGGTCACGACGGTCTGGGGCGCGGGCGTCTTCGCCAAGGCCAGCAAGCCGCCGCCGGACGCGCTGCCCATCTACGTCGTCGGCCTGCAATGGTACTGGGACGTGCAGCACGAGAACGGCCGGCACGAGGTCGGCGACCTCCACGTGCCGATCAACCAGCCCGTGCAGCTCATCATGACCTCCACGGACGTGATCCACAACTATTTCATCCCGGCGTTTCGCGTCCAGCGCGACGTGATGCCGGGCAAGTACACGACCGTGTGGTTCAACGCCACCAAGCCGGGCAAGTACATGG
>CAXTRY010000201.1:0-2445 GCA_964246805.1 uncultured Acidobacteriaceae bacterium | reverse complement strand
CCTTCTACGAGCTCGCTATCACCGCCCGCAAACCCGCAGCGATGCCGGACGCCGATCCGGCTGACCCCCTCCGCTCCCCGCTTCCGCAAGCCCGCGCCGGAGCCTTCAAACTTCCGGCATCGGCCCGCGCCCCCGCGTTCCAGATGGCCTTTGCCGCGCCCGGTATCGAAACCGGCCCCGGCTCCCGCGCCGCCTCCGCGCCGCTGCCCGCCCTGTCCGCCCGCAAGCTCTTCGCCTCCCCCAAAACCGGCCCGGACCTCCTCGCTCCCGAAGAGATCCGCCGCCTCTGCGGCCTCATGATCGTCAGCCTCTCCGGTTACTTCGCCGCCGGATGGTTCCTCTCCCGCTCCTACACCATGGTGCTCTTCGTCAACATCGGCATGGCCATGGCCATCCATCGCCTCGGCGTCGAGCACGGCGTCGCCCCCGGCTATCTCCCCTTGAAGCAGTCGGCAAAATACGCGGGCATTGCCACCGTCCTGATCGTCGCCCTCGTCTACGCCATGCTCCGCATCACCAATCTCCTTCCCAAATAGCGCGCTCTCGACTTGGAGACAATCACTCGATGAAGCCTCCCCTTTGCATCGTCACCAATCCCGAAGATATGAACGACGGCCTCTTCGGCAACGTGCTCTACACTGTCTTCCAGGTGCTGCCCTACCTCTATGCAGAGCGACTCTTCCCCGCCTGGCGTATCTGTGCCAGCCAGTACGGCAACCCGCCTGACTTCGTCACCGTTCCCGGCGTCCTGGACCTCGCCTACCAAACGCCCTCCGGCCCTTACCACACCATCGCCATCAGCGATCTGCGCCGCCAGCAGGGCCGCGTCCTGGGCAACGACTGGGACCAGCTCAGCGCCATGTGGCACACCTACTTCAAGATTCCTCTCCGGGTCCTCGCCCAGGCCGATCGCGCGCTGCCCGCCGGGCGTGGCCTGGGTATCCACTATCGCGGCAACGACAAGCTCACGACTCTCGACGATAGCAACCCCTTCACCCAGCAGGACTTTCTCGCATTAGTCCAGGAGTTCCTCGCCACCCGCTCCGGCTTTGACTATTTCTTCGCCGCCACCGACGAGTTCTCCTTCGTCAACAAGCTTCGCGCCATGACGACGCTGCCCGTGGTCAATCTGGGCGAAGTCGGCTTCCACAAAGCCATGCATCAGACCACGCCTCGAAGCGAAAAGACCGATCGCGCCCTGCTCGATTCCATCCTGCTCTCCCGCTGCCACTGCGTCATCGAGACCTCCTCAGCCCTCCCCAGCTTTGCCAAAATTTTCAACCCCAAGCTGAAGATTTACCGTACCGCCGCCAGCAAGCTCTTCCAGGATGTCCCCTACTTTCCTGTCGCCTTTATCCCAGTCCTCCCCGTCGAAAGCCCCACCGGCAAAGCCATCCTGCAATCTTCCATGGCGGGGGACTGGACCTTCGACGCTCGCATGAACCGCTACAAGAAACGCTTCACCTCCATCCGGCGCAAACCGTTCCGGCAAGCAGTACTCCGGCTTAGCTATGCTCTTGGAGCCGATAAGCTCATCCGCAAAATCGTAGATCTGCGCAACCAGCAAATACGCGCGAGGCTGCGACGCAATCCGCCGTACTAACGGCTCTGATCGGCGATCACGCGCGCGTAGAGCTCTAAATATTTATTAGTCATCGCTGAAACGTGAAAACTCCCGGAGAACTCCCTTGCTCGCGCAATTAAGTCTTCGCGCAGTTCCGGCTCATCCAGGAGGCGCTCGATGGCCGCCGCCAATGCATCAGGGTTGTTACCCGGTACAAGTAAACCCGATCTCCCTTCTTCCAAGGTGTATCGTATCGCCGGAATATCGGAACCGATGCAGGGTGTTCCGCTTACCATCGCTTCCACCAGCGATAAGCCCTGTCCCTCATGCCTGCTCATAAGCACATGGATTGTCATCCGGCGCAATAAGGAGGGAACGTCCTTACGTCCTCCGAGGAAGTGGAAGTTCACAAGACCCATCCGTTTCGCTTCCTGCTGAAAGTGCTCTCGCTGCGGTCCATCGCCAACACTGATGAAGTGGACCTCGGGCCGCTTCGTGACAACAATCTTTGCAGCCAGCAGGAAGGTTGCGTAATCCTTTGGGGGGGAGAGCCGCGCTACCATCCCAACCACGGGAGCTTTCCGTAGTATTCCATCGATCTCGATTCGGTGCGCACTCTCTAGTTCCGCGAAGCTGATGCCGTTTGGGATGACCGCGATCTTCCGCCGCGGCACCCCCACCCACTTCGCGATATAGGGCTCCACATACGGCGTCAGCGACACCACCTTGTCCGTAAACAAGCTCGCCACCCGATGCTCCGCAACCCATCGCCGCGACTGGTTCGAATGGTTGGTATGCACCCGCGGCACCCCCCGCAGATACCCCGCCCCCGGCCTCGCCCGCCACCCCCCCCCGCAACAAACCGCCTGGCCCGGCCTCTT
>CAXTRY010000200.1:0-2560 GCA_964246805.1 uncultured Acidobacteriaceae bacterium | reverse complement strand
CCTCAACCACGTCACCCACTCGCAGGACGTGCTGGACAAGATCGCCTCCTACAAAATCCCGGTGATCGTCGGTCCGATCTACGATTTTCCCGGCCCCAACGAGCGCTACGACGCCGTCTTCTCCCTGCCCGCCGAGTTGCAGAAGCGCGGTGTCAAGATCGCATTCGCCTCCTACGGCGTGGAGTTCAATCGCAATCTTCCCTACGCCGCCGGGTATTCGGTCGCCTATGGGCTGCCTTACGACGAGGCTCTGAAAGCCATCACCCTCAACCCCGCCGAGATGTGGGGCATGGGCGACAAGCTCGGCTCGCTCGACGTGGGCAAGACGGCCAATGTGGTCATCGCCAACGGCGACCCGCTCGATGTGCGAACCAGCGTCAAGCAGGTCTATATCGACGGCGTGCCCATACCGATGGAGACACGGCAGACTCGCCTGCGCGACGAATACCTGCCGAAAAAGGAAGGCCGCTAGGCCGGAAAAGCAAAGCCGCTAATTTGCCGGCATATAGTCCGTCCTGGCTAGTTGGATGAAGGCGGCCACCTGGCTCTGCTCCCATTCGGGCGTTTGGTTAAGCTCTTGGCGCATCAGGGCGGCGACGGCCGGCGCGGCGCGGATAGCGGCTTCGGCATCGAGGAGGAGGGCGCGGGTGCGACGCGAGAGGATATCTTCGACGGTCCGGGCGTACTCTTCGCGCACCGCGTAGGCGGCCTGGGCAAAGGTGTAGGGGAGCGCGGGGTCCATGTGGCCGGGATACTCGGCGGCCAAGGCCTCGACGGCGGTAGCGTCGGTGCCGTACTCGCGTAGAAACGGATCGGTGATGCTAGTCGATATGGTCGCGCCGCGCAAAGGGACGTGGGCAGAGACGCACTTGCGGACAGGGAGAGCGCCCTGCTTGATGGCGAAGGAGAGAACGTCTTCGGCCATGCGGCGGTAGGTGGTCCACTTGCCTCCGGCGACAGTGATCAGGCCGCTCGCTGAAGCATCGATGTGGTGCTCGCGGGAGAGCTTCGAGGTGGTGCTGCTCTTACCGGTGACAAGCGGGCGCAAGCCGGAGAAGACGCTCAAGATGTCGTCGCGGGTGATCCGCTGGACGAGATAGAGGTTGGCGAGTTCCAGGAGATAGTCGATCTCGGCTTCGGTGTGGCCCGGCTCCATGATGGGGTTCGGAGCTGGGATATCCGTCGTGCCGATGACGACGCGGCCCTGCCATGGGATAAGAAAGATCACTCGTCCGTCGTCGGTCTTGGGGACCATGATGGCGGTCGAGCCGCCGAGCAACTCGGCCCGGACAACGATATGCGATCCCCGGCTGACCGACAGGAGCGTCGGGCGGGTAGGCTCATCCATGCGACGCAGCTCATCGACGAAGATGCCGGTGGCGTTGATGATTACCTTGGCGCGGACCTCGATCCCGGTGCCGGTCTCCTCATCGCGGACGATGGCTCCCGTCACCTTGCCTTGATCGTGCAAGAGACGGACGCAGCGCGCATAATTGGCGACGACCGCACCGTGGTCCCGCGCGGTCCGAGCGAGGGCGAGCGACAGGCGGGCGTCGTTGAACTGACCGTCATGGTACAGAACGCCGCCGGAAAGGTGGTCCGCCTTCAGTCCGGGGATGCGGTCGAGCGTCGCCCGTTTACCCAGTACGCGCGTGGGGCCGAGCGACGCCTTCCCGGAGAGCAGGTCGTATAGAGACAGGCCCGCGCCGTAGTAGGGCAGTTCCCAGGCATGGTTCGCCGGAATGATAAAGGGAAGCGGATGCACCAGATGCGGCGCGTTGCGGACCATCACCGCGCGTTCGTGAAGAGCCTCGTAAACTAGGTGGATCTGGCCGCCCGCGAGATAGCGGACACCGCCATGGACGAGCTTGGTGGCGCGGCTGGAGGTGGCCTGGGCAAAGTCGCCCGCCTCTATAAGTGCGGTCCGGTAGCCGCGGGTGGCGGCGTCTACGGCGATGCCGAGACCGGTGGCCCCGCCGCCGAGGACGAGCACGTCGAAGTCGTCGGCGAGCGAGGCGAAGATGGCGGCGCGGGTCATGCGATTCCTCTCACTGATTGCATGCTGGTCTGAAGGAACGCTGGCAGCGACGACAGAACAAGAGTAACTGCAGAAACAATGACCAGGTCCTTCGACCTGGCACTCACGATGGTGCCATGAGGGCTTGCGCTCAGACTGACTATTCGTTGGATAGCGGCACGGGCTGCATGGCCCGTGCCCGTCCCTTGGCTGGAAGAAACTGGTGTATTAGCACCTGGTAGGCTCCGCCGCCGACGACGCCGCCACACAAAGGCGCGACGATGGGGATCCACCAATAATTGCCGGGAGACGGGAGAGCCGACGACCCCCAGCCGGTGAGAAAGCAGAACAGGCGGGGACCGAAGTCGCGGGCCGGATTGATAGGCCACGCTTCCAGATACCCCATCGATGCACCGATGGCGGCAATGAGGAAGCCGATGATCAGCGCGCCGGAGTTGGCTCCGGGGGCTTGTTCGTTGTACTGCTCGGTGATGGCGAAGATGCCGAAGACGAGGATGGCGGTAAGGATGATCTCATCCGTAA
>CAXTRY010000199.1:0-2730 GCA_964246805.1 uncultured Acidobacteriaceae bacterium | reverse complement strand
CGCTTCATCTGCGAGCACGGCTTCGAGCACCACGTTGCCGCCAACTTCTCCACCACCGCCGCCCCCGTCTACGAGGCCGCCACCAAATACCTCGGCTGGAAGATGCACCGGCACGGCTAAGGCGCTACGGCTTGGAGCCGTGCACCCACTTCGCCGTTCCAGCTGTCTCATCCACCAACCGCTCCAAGTCACGGATGGCATCCGGCATGCCTACTTCTCCGCCCGCGTAGTCGATGACCGTTTTGGCCGTAGGTCGACATGGATCGAGCGTCGTTCTCCGCGAAGATGATCCCGTACTTCCCGGCTCTCCATTGTGATCGGGGGCGCGGACCGCCGCTGCCCAGCAGCCGAATCCACCAGCCCAAGCAAGACCATAGCCGCCGCGAAGACTCTCTTACTGATACTCACAAAACCCTCCCCCATGAAGACGTAATACCGCTTGTACGGCTAGCGATCAGCCCCCGGGTGATCCCTTCGAGCGCAACCGCCTGTTCGCCAAAGTGCACGTTGCCCGCAAGGTGGACCTCCACGCTCCGTGCCAAGTCGAAACAGCGCTCGATGGGCGCGTCGATCAGCGTTATCGCTTCCAGCGTTACCATGGAGGTACTGTACTCGACGTGCTGGGTCATACGAGCAGAAATACATCCGCTGTTTGCCCGGCGATCCTCCAGATACAGTAATCTGTGCCCTACGATGACGACCAAGCGCATTCCCGCCAAGAAGCGACCCGCGAAGAAGATCGCCGAACCGGTGATCCAGAATCTTTTCTTCTCTCGCGACGAATCGTGGCTGAAGTTCAATGAGCGCGTGCTCGAAGAGGCGCAGGACCCCTCAAATCCACTGCTTGAACGGGTCAAGTTCCTCGCCATTACCGCCAGCAATCTGGATGAGTTCGTCGAAATTCGGGTCGCCGGCATCCTGCAACGGATCGAGGATGGGTATAACCAACCGCAGGCCCCGGATGAGGGCGGCCTTACGCCGCAGGAACGTCTCGACACGCTGAGCACTTCCATAGCAGCCTTTGTACACGAGCAGTATGCCTGCTGGAACGCGCAGCTGCTCCCCGCGTTGGCCGAACAGAAGATTCGTATCCTACGCTGGAAAGAACTCAGCAACGAGGCGCGCGCCCAAGCGCTCGCATTTTACGCGAACGAGGTCGATCCGCTCCTGACGCCGGTCACGATCGATCCCTCGCATCCCTTCCCGCGTGTGCTGAACAAAGCGCTCTGTCTCGCGCTGATGCTGCGCTTCAAACGCAAAGCGATCGGAACCGCGGTCGAAGCGAAATCCGGCAAAGTGCTTGGCGTCGTCACCATACCGCGATCGCTGCCGCGCCTGGTGCCCCTCCCCTGCCCCGCCGGTCATGCCGAGTTCATCCTGCTGCATGAGCTTATCGAGTCGCAGGTTGGACGGATGTTTCGCGGGTATGAGGTGCTGTCGCAGGCCGCTTTTCGCGTCACGCGCAACAGCAACCTCTATATGCAGGAAGAGGAGTCTCGCTCCGTGCTTGAAAGCGTGCGCTCTGAACTCCATAACCGCCGCAAGGGCGATGCTGTCCGTCTGGAGATCGAGGCTTCAGCCACGGACGAGATTGTAGAGCGGCTCCAGGTCAACTTCGAGCTCGACCCCTGGCAGGTCTTTCGCACCGACGGCCCCGTCAACCTTTCGCGGCTGATGAATCTTGCTTCGCTCGTCGAGCGCCCGGACCTGAAATATCCAGAGTTCACCCCATGTATCTACAAGCCCATGCCCGCGGCAGCCGATATCTTTGAAGACCTGCGACGCCATGACGTCATGCTGCACCATCCGTTCGACAGCTACGGCACCGTCGAACAATTTATTGAGGCCGGCTCAAACGACCCGGCCGTCATCACCATGAAGCAGACGCTTTACCGCACCAGTAAAGACTCGCCCATCTTTCGTGCGTTGATCGAGGCTGGGCAAAATAAAGATGTGACCGTCGTCGTCGAGCTGATGGCGCGCTTCGACGAGGACTCCAACATTCGCTGGGCGCGCGAACTGGAAGACGCGGGCGTCGGCGTCTCGCATGGCATCTTCGGTCTCAAGACGCACTGTAAACTCTCGCTTCTAGTCCGGCGCGACCCGGACGGCGTGGTCCGCCGCTATGCTCACCTCGGCACGGGGAACTACAATCCCGTCACCGCTCGCTTTTACACCGACATCAGTTTACTTACCGCGCGTCCGGAGATTACGGCGGCCGTGCAATCCGTCTTCAATTATTTGACCGCCGAATCCGAGTCCGAAACCTATGAGCCGCTGCTGGTCGCGCCTGTTACCATGGCCAGCTGCTTCATCACCATGATTGACCGCGAAGCTGAACACGCTCGCGCCGGCCGCCCGTCAGGGATTGTCGCCAAAGTCAACGGCCTGCTTGAACGTCTTACGATCGAGGCACTCTATAGAGCCTCGCAGGCGGGTGTCGAGATCGACCTGATCGTCCGGGGGATGTGCTCGTTGCGGCCCGGCGTGAAGGGGTTGAGCGAACGCATCCGTGTCCGCTCCATCGTGGGACGTTACCTTGAACATAGCCGCATCTTCTCCTTCCAAAACGACGGCAAACCCGAGGTTTACTGCGGCAGTGCCGACTGGATGGCGCGCAACCTGCATGAGCGCTGCGAGGTCGTCTTCCCCATGCGCGACGAAGCGCTGTCGAAGCGATTGCGTGACGACATTCTCGGCGCATACCTACAGGACAACATGAAGGCGCGC
>CAXTRY010000198.1:0-2736 GCA_964246805.1 uncultured Acidobacteriaceae bacterium | reverse complement strand
CCCGTACCCCAGAGCACCCCCGGCGTGGCCAACGCACAGGTCTCGACGCAACTTGGGTTTTCAGGCGACGGCACAGGCACCATCGCGGGTTCTCCTTCCGGTGCGCCCACGCCCATTGCGACAGTGCCTACTGCTTCTACACCCGCGCCGGCACCGAATGGCTTCGGCCACCGGCTCGGCCACTTCTTCAAGCGCCTCTTCGGCGGCCGGTAACGGCTGGCGAGCTAAAAGCTACAGGCTACAAGCTACAATCAAAGGGTTGAAGTCCCGCCCGCCTCACGCGCCCGCCTTCGCACCACTCCGATTACAAGAGGTCCGTATGTCCATCCCCGCCACCCAGATGCGCCCCGGCATGATCATCAAGCACAACAATGACCTCCATCTCGTCTTCTCGGTCGAGCACCGCACCCCCGGCAACCTCCGCGCCTTCATCCAGGCCAAGCTGCGCAACGTCCGCACCGGTGCCATGTTCATCGAGCGCTTCCGCTCCCCCGACCCCATCGATCGCATCCGCGTCGACGAGATCAAGATGGAGTACCTCTACAACGACGGCGACGACTACTACTTCATGGACGACACCTACGAGCAGACCATGCTCAAGCGCGAGACCCTCGGCGACGCCGTCGAGTTCCTTACGCCCAACCTCTCCATCAACGTCTCCTTTCACGACGGCAAGGCGGTCGGCATCGAGCTCCCCGGCGTCGTCGAGATGACCGTCGTCGAGACCGAACCCGGCATCAAGTCCGCCACCGCCTCCTCCGTCACCAAACCCGCCAAAACCGAAACCGGCCTCGTCGTCCAGGTCCCCCCCTTCATCAACGAAGGCGAAAAAATCCGCGTCGACACCGCCGAAGGCGCCTACATGAGCCGCGCGTAGAGCGAGGCCTGAGTTTTCATCAGGTCTCGCTCGCGCTAAGTTAGAAGCGCAGTCCTCCACCCACCTGGAGCGTCGTTCCCGTCACCCAGCCGCCATCCTCCGACACCACAAAAGACACGGCGGCTGCAATGTCCGCCGGCTCTCCCATACGCCCCAGCGGCGTCTTCTGAGAGATCGAATCCATCATCTCTTTGGGGATGCCCTTCGTTCCATCCGAGTTCGTCGCGCCCGGCGCAATGCCTACCACGCGAATCTTCCGCGCGCCCAACTCCGCACCATAAGCCTGTGTCAGCACATCGACAGCGCCTTTCGTTGAGCTATATACAGAACCCATCGGAGCAGGCCCCTCCGACGCAATGGAGCTGATATTCACCACGACGCCGCCCTCGGCCGGAAAAACGCGAACAGCCGCCTGCGTCGCAAGGATAAGCCCCTTCACGTTCAGGTTGAACAATCGATCGATACTCTCCGGCGTTACCGCTTCGAGCGGCGCAAACTCGTACACTCCGGCATTATTGACCAGGATATCCACTTTGCCGTAAGCGTCAAGTGCCGCGTCGAAGAGCGGCTTGATCTGCTCCGGCCGCGAGATATCCGCCTGCACGGTAATCCCCTTCCCACCGGCTGCGGCAATCTCCGCGACCAGAGCCTCTGCTTCCTTCGCGCTGCGTGAGTAGTTCACCACCACCGACGCGCCGTCCGCCGCCAACCGCTCTGCTATCCCCGCGCCGATACCTTTTGAAGCACCGGTGACCACTGCTACCTTGCCGCTCAACTTACCCATACATTCTCCTTCATACGCTATCCAACCTGCATTGAATGATAATTATTTTCCATTTGATTTTTGCTACGGGGAAGAGGGCAAAGACAAACCAGTCTTTTGCCCTCTTCTCATCTCCTATGACGTATACCCACCCGCCGCCAGAATCGTCTGCCCATTGACCCAGGCTGCGTCTTCCGACGCCAAAAACACTGCGATCTTGCCGATGTCCTCCGGCTGTCCGATCCTTCCAAGCGGTGTAGCCTTTTCAATCCTCGCCTGGAAATCGCCGCCCATTAAACCCTGTGCGCCCTCCGTCGCGACCGCACCCGGATTGAGGCTATTCACCCGAATCTTCCGTCCGCCCAATTCCTTCGACAAAGCAATCGTAATCGTGTCCACCGCGCCCTTCGTCGCCGCATAGATCGTCGTCGACGGCGAAGCCATGGTCGCCACCACTGATCCAATATTGGTCACCGATCCACCCTCCGGCGGCATCAGCGCCACACCCGCTTGCGTCGACAGTAGCAAGCCGAGCACGTTCAGGTCGAAAATGCGATGAAACTCCTCGGCGGTAATCGCTTCCAACGGCGAAAACCCATAAACCCCCGCGTTGTTCACCAGAATATCCAGCTTCCTGTACCGCGTCTTGACCTCGCCGAAGACCCGCGTGATCTCCTCGGCCTTCGAAAAGTCTCCCTGGACCGCGAATGCCTTTCCACCGGCCGCCGCAATCTCCGCGACCACCTTATCCGCGCCCGTCTTGCTCGTGGCGTAGTTCACCACCACCGTCGCGCCCGCCGCCGCCAGATGCTTGGCGATCGACGCGCCGATGCCCTTCGAAGCTCCACTCACCAGCGCGATCTTTCCATTCAAGTTGCTCATCGGAATCTCCTTTAGCTCGCCATGTAATACTTCGACAGCCATCAAATAGACACGGCGCGCCATGCCGAAGATTCACGAATATCTATGATTGCCGCGGCTGTTCTCAAAGCGCGCGCGTCCGAATGTGCGCGGCTGATGAGATGATCCATTGAAATGGGCTGACGCGCTGAAACTGCTCGGCGGTCATCTCGACAGGCAACATCCATCCGCGGAC
>CAXTRY010000197.1:0-2749 GCA_964246805.1 uncultured Acidobacteriaceae bacterium | reverse complement strand
ATTACCCGCCGCGCGGTGATAACAAAGAGGGTTGGGACAACATCGACATCTTCGGGTGGCTGGGGTATCCGATGCAGTTGAAGGTGGATTTCCTATGCCGCGACTCGATCCTGGCGGCCCCGCTGGCGCTCGATCTTATCTTGTTTATGGATCTGGCGGCGCGGACCCCGGCGTTGCAAGGACTGGGGATACAGGAGTGGTTAAGCTTCTACTTCAAGGCACCGGATTCCGCCCCTGGGGTCTATCCAGAGCATGATCTATTTATTCAGTCGATGAAGCTGAAGAACACGCTGCGGCATGTGATGGGTGAGTCGCTGATTACGCACCTTGGACTGGATTACTATACGCACGATGAATAATTGCGGGCCGGTCGTCCCGGAGCGATGGGGCGGCCGGTTTCTAGCCATACGGCTTGAGTGAAATAAGGGGTTGCAAACTCAAATCTCATCCGGGAATGACAACAAAGACAGACTAGTTCGCCAGTGCGTTAAGGCGGGACCATAGGGTTTTTGTTCCGGCGTCTGTTTTGGCGGAGAGGGGAAGGACTTCTTCCACTTCGTGAGTGCGCTTCAGGGTGGCGATGGACTTAGCCAAGGTGTTGTTGGAGAGGCGGTCGGCTTTGGTGCCAACGACGAGGTAGGGGCGCTGCGTTTGTTGCAGATACTGGATAAGCTGCGTGTCGCTGGGCTGCGGGGGAATGTTGGTGTCGACGAGGCAGACGCAAAGGGCTAGGGTGTCGCGCTCGGCCAGGTAGGGCTCGATGAATTTCGGCCACTCGGAGGAGATGGATTTCGATATTTTGGCGTATCCGTAGCCGGGCAGGTCGGCAAAGATGAGGCTGGGGACCTGGCGCATCTTTTCTCCCGCGCCTTCGTGAAGGGCGAAAAAGTTGATGGCTCGGGTGCGTCCAGGGGTGGAGGAGACGTGGGCCTCTTTAGAGCCGAGGAGCGCGTTAATGAGCGAGGACTTGCCGACGTTGGAACGCCCGAGGAAAGCGATCTCGGGCGCGCCATGAGTCTTAGCTTCGGTAGGAAAGTGCGCGGCGTCCGTGGCGGAGAGCATAAAAATAGGGGTAAGCCGCATCAGCCTATTCTATGCGGTTACTTGACTGTCAGCGGTTCGGTGAGAGTAAAGGCGATAGGCGTCTCGGGTTGGATGATGACGTCGCGGCTGCCGGTATAAGCCGAGCCCGCCGTCCCTGCACCGGCTCCAGCCAAACCGCCGATGAGAGCGCCTTTACCGCCGCCCGCGATGCCTCCAATAATTGCTCCGAGGCCAGTGCCTCCTCCGATGAGGGCACCGGTGCGTTTGCCTTTACCTTTAGCTTCAGCCTCAAACTCTGTGGTGGTGACGCGACTGCCGCCGATGGACGTGAGTTGGATTCCGAGATCACCCGCGCCTTTAAAGCGGCCCTTTTTCTTGGAAGCGACGACCTCTCCGGTGACCGGCGTTCCGGCATGGAAGTATTCAGCTCCGCTGACGCGAATGGGTTGGGAGAGTGCGCCGTGGAAGACATCGCCTACATCGTTGCGGCTGGCGCTAAGCGTTTCCGTGGTGGTGATGCGGACGGTGGTGCCGCTGGGGATGACGCGGACTACGGGAGCGGGCCGATCCTCTTGACGCGACTCCTGTGAGCGAGAGTCTTGGAAGCGCGAGTCCTGGCGGCGTTCTTGTTCAGGACGCTGCTGCTGCGCCACGGCGGGCTGGTTTTGAGGGGCGGGCCGGCTTTCCCGAGCGGCGCGTTGCGAACCGGCCGGATAGGTGACGGAACCGTCGGGATTGGTGGTAGAGCCGTCGGGGTTGAGATGAGCGGTCGGCGTGGGGGGCGCGGCTTGGGTGGGCGCGGTTCCGGCCGGATAGGTGATCGAACCGTCGGCATTGGTGATCGAACCATCGGAGTTACGCACACCGGGCTGCGGTGCCGGAGCAGACTTGCATCCGGTGGTGAGCAGGGACGAGCCGAGAAAAAGGATAACGGCAAGATTCCGGACACGCGATAGATTCGGCAGCATATTCGTACTCCGTGATGAATTTACACCTAAGTGGATGACGCTATTCAGCATACAGTTGTCCATCGCAAGCCGGGTTGCGGTACACTGGCGGCGTCACCGTTCCAGATTGCGCCGGGAATGAAGCAAGGTACGAGACGCTTGGGCATGCAGAGCAGTATCTACCCACCGCGCCGGGCTGATGGTCGAAGATTGACCATCAGCCTTGTGTTGCTCGTTATGCTGTGCGGCGAATCGGGGCGTGGGCAGCTGATTGCGAGCGGAGGAGCCTCGAACGGCTCGGCGGCGTTGCTGCTGCCGGCGGACGTGGCCTTCGATGCGACGGGAAATCTTTATTTCTCCGATGTAAACCGGCATCGTGTTCAGCGGCTGGATACGGCGGGGGTGTTGACGACGGTGGCGGGTAGCGGTGTGGAGGGGTTCGCAGGGGATGGCGGACCGGCTACGCTGGCGGTGCTGGACTCGCCCGCCGGACTGGTGTGCGACGCGGCGGGTGACTTGTATATCGCCGATGCGCGGAACCATCGGGTACGGCGAGTGGACGGGGTCACGGGTACGATTTCCACGGTAGCGGGTACAGGACTGGTAGGATTTTCGGGCGATGGCGGACCAGCGGCAGCGGCACGGCTAAGTTTTCCCTCGGGACTCGCGCTCGATGGCGGCGGGAACCTTTATGTTGCCGATACGAACAATCACCGGGTGCGGGAGGTACTCGCGACGACAGGGGTGATGGTGACGGT
>CAXTRY010000196.1:0-2749 GCA_964246805.1 uncultured Acidobacteriaceae bacterium | reverse complement strand
CGGCGATCTCAGCGGGGGTTTCGCCGCGGGTGGCGAGGGTGGAGAGGAGGGCGGCTAGTTCGATTTCGGTGGCTCCGCCATCGAGGATGGATCGTAGGAGGGAGCTGGCCTCTTCGCGGGAGAGGGTTTCGCGATGGTCGATGAGGCGCTTGAGGGTGGGTTGGAGGGACATCTGTCTGAGGGTAGCAGGGCGAGATGACTGGAAGAGAGCACCCCACCCTAACGACGATGAAGCCGTCGTTGAGGATGGGGCACCCGTTGGACTGCCTGGGGCTGGTTTGCCGGGGTTGGGGTGCTCCCTCTACACTCAGGGTGCGGGTTTAGGGGAGTCCGAAGCGCGATGAAGATTCATGAGTATCAGGCGAAAGAGATTTTGCGCGAGTACGGGGTGCCGGTGCCGGATGGCGAGATGGTCACGACGCTCGATCAGGCGGAGATCACGGCAAAGGGCTTATTTGGACGAGGCGGTGCCGTGGTAGTGAAGGCGCAGATCCATGCCGGGGGCCGCGGCAAGGGTGGCGGCGTGAAGGTGGTGAAGACGCTCGACGACGCGGTGGCTGCGTCGAAGGCGATCCTGGGGATGCAGCTGGTCACCCACCAAACTGGCGCAGCCGGACAAAAAGTCCAGCGGCTGTTGGTGGAGGAAGGCTCGGCTATCGACCGTGAGCTGTACCTGGGGCTGGTGCTCGACCGGGCGTCGGCGAAGATCGTCTTTATGGCGTCGCAGTCGGGCGGGATGGAGATCGAAGAGGTGGCGCACGCCACGCCGGAGCTGATCTACAAGGAGTACATCGAGCCGGCGGTGGGCTTCCAGCCGTACCAGGCGCGCAAGCTGGCGTTCCAGCTCGGGCTGAAAGCCGCGCAGATCGCCGAGGCGGTGCGGTTTATGACGGGAATGTACCGGGCGTTCGTCGAGACGGACGCGACGCTGATGGAGATCAACCCGTTCATTACGACGAAGGACGGCAAGCTGCTGGCGCTCGACTGCAAGATCAACTTCGACGACAACGCCATGTTCCGGCACAAGAACCTGAAGGAGCTGCGCGACCTGGCGGAGGAGGACCCGCTGGAGGTGGAGGCGTCGAAGTACGCGCTGAACTACATCAAGCTCGACGGAACGATCGCCTGCATGGTGAACGGCGCGGGGCTGGCCATGGCGACGATGGACATCATCCAGTACGCGGGCGGCTCGGCGGCGAACTTTCTGGATGTGGGCGGCGGCGCGAACCAGGAACAGATCGAGAATGCGTTTGGGATCTTGTTGAGCGACCCGAATGTGAAGGCGATCTTTATCAACATCTTCGGCGGGATTTTGCGGGTGGATGTGCTGGCGACGGCGGTGGTCGCGGCGGCAAGGAAGCTGGATGTCAAGCTGCCGATTATTCTTCGTTTGGAAGGCACGAATGTGGAGGAAGGGCGGAAGATTATTGCGGAGTCGGGGTTGAAAGTGCAGATCGGGGTCACGATGAAGGAAGCGGCAGACTTAGCGGTTGCCGCTGCTAAGGCTGCATAGTGAACTACGTACTCGACCTGTTCAGTCCTGAAACGTGGAAAGCATTCAGGGAGCACGGCGCGAATGTCACCGGCTTCGCTGCCGGACATCGGACCCGCGCACGGAACCTAGTACGCCCTGGCGACGTTTTTGTGTGCTACTTGGTACGCTTGTCGCGATGGTGTGGCTTGTTAGAAGTCATAAGCGAAATGTTCGAGGATTCCACTCCGCTTTTCCGCAAAGCCGATGATCCATGGACTACGCGATTCTCCGTTAAGCCTTTAGTGATGCTGGACGAGGATACCGCAATACCAATTAAGCTGCCGGATGTCTGGGCGGGGTTCAGCCGAACCCGTAATCTACGGCAGGACTCTATGGCTTGGCCTATGAAGGCCGTACTCCAGTCCTCTCTCGCAAAGATTACTCCCGATGATGGAGCATTTCTCTCGAAATTACTGATTCGGCAAGCTTCGGAGTTGAAACATTACCCTTTGTCTGATCGGGAACAGCGAATTGTTTCTAAAGCGACCGACACCGTCAAGTCGTCAGACGGTTTGGTAACAGTTGTCGTTCCTGAACCAGTGAAACTTGCCGAAACAGCCGATGACAATTCGCCCGCTGCGGAAGAGTCTCGTGAATCGATTCGGAAGCAAGCGCTTCTTGTTGAGATTGGCGCAACCATGGGATTTGACGTGTGGGTGCCTCGTTCCGATCAGACCAGAATCGAGCGTGAGCTTTCCCCAGAAGCAAGAGAAGCAATACTGAAGGAGCTTCCGCTCAACTTCGACAGAGTAACATTTAAGACAGTCGAGAATATAGATGTGCTCTGGCTCAAGAAGCGCACCCTTGTGCGTGCATTCGAGGTGGAGCATACAACAGCAATCTACTCTGGTTTGCTCCGTATGGCGGACCTACTCGCTCTTCAACCGAATATAGATATCAAATTGCACATAGTCGCACCCGAGTACAGGCGAGAGAAGGTCCTAGATGAGATACAGCGTCCTGTATTTGCCCTGCTCGAGAAGGGTCCGCTTGCGAATAGCTGCACCTTCATCTCGTATGACAACTTAGATGATTTGAGCCGGCAGGACCATCTCGCGCACATGACTGACTCTGTGCTCGAAGAGTATGAGGAAGCTGCTCATGATCTCGAAAATACATAAGGAGCAATAATCATGGCGGTTCTGGTTGACACAAACACGCGCCTCATCGTGCAGGGCATCACCGGCCGCGAAGGCACGTTCCATGCCAAGGGCT
>CAXTRY010000195.1:0-2752 GCA_964246805.1 uncultured Acidobacteriaceae bacterium | reverse complement strand
ACGAACTACCCCCCGCCCGCACAGTCGTCACCGTCCTCTCCGGCGGCAATCTCGAACCCGCCCTCCACGCCCAACTCCAATCCGAACTCGCCACCACTTACTGATCGAGCCATTTCTCAGCATCCTACGTCCATGGCCATTGTCTACGACGCAATCATCATCGGCACCGGCGCGGGCGGCGGCACCCTCGCCCTCCATCTCGCCCAGGCCGGAAAAAACCTCCTGATTCTTGAGCGCGGCCCCTTCCTCCCTCAAGAAAAACTCAACTGGGATACCTCCGCCGTCTTCCTCGACAATCGCTACCACACCAAGGAAGTCTGGCAGGATAAAGACGGCAAAGACCTCCATCCCCAACAGGCGTACTACGTCGGCGGTCAGACCAAGGTCTACGGCGCGGCCATGTTCCGTATGCGCGCCGAGGACTTCGGCGTCATCCAACACAAGGGCGGCATCTCTCCCGCCTGGCCCATCTCCTACGCCGACCTCGAACCCTTCTACACCCGCGCCGAAGAGCTCTTCCACGTTCACGGCGATCTCGGCAGCGCGCCGCCGGTTGATGGAGGCTTCGCCAGCAGCTTCGATCCCACCGAGCCCTTCCACTCCAAAGCCTATCCCTTCCCCGCTCTTGCCAATGAGCCTCGCATGCAGTCCATCGAAGACGACGTCCGCAAGCTCGGCGTCCACACCTTTCCCATCCCCCTCGGCCTCAAGCGCAACGCCGCCGATCCCCTCGCCGGCAAGTGCATCCGCTGCGACACCTGCGACGGCTATCCCTGTCTCGTCCACGCCAAATCCGACGCCGACATCAACTGCATCCGGCAGATCATGCACCTGCCGAACGTCACCTTAATCACCAACGCTCGCGTCGTTCGCCTCACCACCAACGCCACCGGAACAGCTGTAGCGTCGGTCGAGGTCGAGCACCCGGGAGGCGACAAGGCCAGCTACACCGCAGGTTTCTTCGCAGTCTGCGCGGGAGCCGTCAACTCCGCCGTCATCCTGCTTGCCTCGGCCAACGACCGGCATCCCCAGGGCCTGGCCAACAGCTCCGATCAGGTTGGCCGCAACTTCATGTATCACCAGGCCGACGCCCTTCTCGCCCTCTCCTTGAAACGTAATAGCGATAGTTACACCAAAACCTGGGGCACCAACGACTTCTATCTTCGCGACACCGACCCCACCTACCCCTTCCCCTTGGGTCAGGTGCAACCCGTGGGCAGCTTTCATCACGAGATGATGAAGGGCGACGCGCCCCCACTCACCCCCGGCTTCGTCCTCAACGAGATGAAGCAGCACGCCGTGCCCTGGTGGCTGACCACTGAAGACCTACCCGACCCTGAAAACCGCGTTACCCTCCACAATGCGACACCCAGTGCGACAGCCGGTTCCATGCCCAGCCAACAGCCCGGTGTCGGCGGTGCCCACGGCTCCGGCGACACCGGCATCGTCAACGAGGCCGAGCAGGTCACGATCGCCGCGCCGCACCGTATCCAGCTCTCCTATACGCCCAATAACGTAGAGAGCTTCAACCGCCTTAAAGACCGTTGGATCGACGTACTCAAAAAAGCCGGCCACGCGGAAACCTCCGTTCCCCTCCACGCCTACTTCAAGAAGCGTATTCCACTTGAAGGCGTCGGCCACCAGAACGGCACCTGCCGCATGGGCCGCGACCCCCAAACCAGTGTCCTCGACCCCAACTGCAAAGCCCACGATCTCGACAATCTCTACGTCGTCGATGCCAGCTGCTTCGTCTCGGCCAGCGCCGTCAACCCCTCGCTCACCATTATCGCGAACGCCATCCGCGTCGCCGATCACCTGCTTGCGGAACGACTCAACTAAACCGGCGAGGCGATCTTACTTGCACGTCAGCGTCGCGGTCCTGGACGGCACCGTTCCCGTCCCCACGGCGACAATCGTCGCAGCCCCCTGGGTCGCTCCCAGGCAAATCGCCAGGCCGTTCGTGTCATCCTTCGCACTGCTGATCGACACATGCAACGGATCGGAGACGGTCCAATTTGGCTGTAGCAGCAAAATATGCGCCGGAACCGGGCATCCGGGCACCGTAGTGTTCGGCGCACTCGTTTCCATGAACCGCTGCCGACCTCCCGGCGCTTCCGCTCCATGATCGGCGGTCGCACTCGCCGGGCTGACGCTGACCACATCCGGCAGATCGCAGTTCGGCGACCCTCCGCACCCGCACAGCGACAGACTGACCAAACCCCAGAGAACAAGTATCCTAAGCATCGAGGGCTCCATACGGCTCGCCTGAAGTCTAACAAATCGGAGCTCCTTCGACTATGCCGCATCGCCTCTTCGCCCCTCTCCTCGCCGTCGCACTTGTCATTGCGCCCGCAGCCGCCCAGCGCTCCAAACAGGACAAAGCTTCCGGCTACGACCGCTCCGCGCGCGCCACCGTCCTTCACGAAGCCAACGTCTATATCGCCCCCGACGCCGACTCCCAGAAACTCGCTCTCGTCACCCCCGGCCACGAAGTCGTCATTGTCGAGCGCAACGGCCCATGGGTTCGCGTCTTCGCCAACACCGATGTCGAGACCCGCTCCGACGCCGCCGACCATCCCGAATCCATCGATCCCGACCCCGAGCACAACGAAGACAACGTCACCCCCGCCTCCGGTTGGATACGCGACAAAGGCATCGTCAACCCCGCGACCCCGAACGGCGCGGCCATCCTCTACGGCGCGGCCGCCACCCTTGAAGAAGAGGCCTCCGAGCCCGCCGCCCCCAAGAACGC
>CAXTRY010000194.1:0-2833 GCA_964246805.1 uncultured Acidobacteriaceae bacterium | reverse complement strand
GTTCTCCCTAGAAGCAGATTCGGAAGGATGCACCGACAGCCTCCGCGCGAGACGAGGGCAAAGCCGCTGAACCAACCAGCCAGTATTAATTAGCGATGAACCCACTGTACCGCAGATTCCGCTGCGTATCCACAATGATTCTTATCGAACCGGGCGGCGGGCCAAGGCAGGCTCCGTAAGCAATCGGAAGCTTCCGGGCGTGGCCTCGTCGAGGGCGGCGACAATCGGCGCGGGATTCTCTTTCAGCGTAGGCCAATCCGTATCGGCAAGAATCACCAGGGCCAGCCTGCGGCCTTCGAGGATCTGCTGATAGATCATGTTCTTATCGCCCGTGACCATGGCCTCAAACCCGCTGGTCTCGGCGGCGTTCAACAAATCGCCGTTCCGCAGCGTGTCCCACCCCAGCTCGCGCGAGGTAATGACCTCATGGCCGGGCAGCAGCGAGCGCAGCCTCTTCGGCACATCGTGATCGAACAACACTCTTACGCGTGCGGTTGCTTCCGCTTAGCGGCAGCGTATACGAGAAGCTCTCGAATCGTCTGCTCCGGCATGTCGAAGTTGTCGGCAATCTCGTCCACCGGCGACCCGGCCTCGAAGTTGCTCAGAACCGTATCCGCTGGCAGCCGTGTCCCCTTCAGCAGCGGAACGCCGCTCACCTTGCCGGGAACGACTTCGACCAGAGGACAGTCTGTCCAGTCAACGGTTCGGCTTTCCTGTAGGAGGGTTACTTAGTTAGCATAAGCGCGTTCGTCTATGACGGCAACGGCGAAGCAGACCTGATGGCGACCAGATGACGACGCAGCGGAGCAGGCACATTGTTGTCGAACAACACCCTCACGGCTTGAGCGCGGAATCGTGCTTTGGGGCATAAGCCAGCAGCCGGCGCACTCCCTCCGCTGTAAGCTGAAAGACCTCCGCAATTCCTTCGGCTGGCAGACCGCCCCGATGGCTTTCAACGATGGCGTCAGCGGGCATACGCGAATGCTTGAGGATCGGGACGCCACTCACCTTGCCGGGAATGGTCTCGACTTCGGGGCAGTCGGTCCAGTCTATGACTGGGCTTTCGTGTAGAAGAGCCATAGCCACAGCATAGGCGCGTTCGTCGACGGCGGCAACGGCGAGCAACGCACGGCGCGGCAAGCCTCACCGTGCGTTGCTCGCTATCCTTTAGGGGCCGTGTGCGTTTCGGTCCCCTACTAGTTCCTGTCAGTCGTCAAATCATCCGGTCCAGGTGATCCCATACTCTTGAGGCATTTCGCCAGCAAACGGAACAGCAAAGGGTGACCATCCTTTTTACTGCCGTCCCTGGTCACTCTGAGTCGAAACTCCTCTGTTCCAGGGCCGGGGTCGTTTGTTCCCACATGGATGGCGTCCTCTTTTGCAACGAACCAAAAATCGACTTCAAGGCTAACCGTTCGTCCAGGTTTAGATTTGCGCATATCAATCTCCTTTGCTTAGGCCTTGGTGCGCCTGGATAGATATACCGGGGCGGAAGTCGGTTTTGACCAAAGGAGCAAAACATTTTTCCACAGCCTATATTCAAATCTTGACCTCAGCAAAGCTACCTACACGGGACGCGTTGATCACTGCGAGAACATTCTGAGTCCGCAGCTTGATGCGGTTCCAGTTGTTGGTACTGAGGACCACCAGCGACAGCGTTCTGCCCTTTAGATTCTGCTGATAGAAGATGTTCTGATCGCACGTGACCATCACGTCGAAACCGGCCCGCTCCGCAGCTTTCAGGAGTTCACCATTCGAGATCGCGGCCCAGCCCATCTCGTCCGCATTCTGGATGTAAAGACCCGGCAGCATCCGCCTTAACTTATGCGGGACGTTGTGGTCGAAGATCACCTTCACCGGGCGTGGTCTCTTTGCCCTCCGCAAAGGCTAGCAATTCGCTGATCGTCGCCTGCGGGATGTTGAAGTTCTCGGCTATCTCCTCGACGGGAGACCCATCCCAGAAGTTTTCGACAATCGAATCAGCCTGCACGCGCGTTCCCTTAAGGATGGGCACGTTGCTCATGCGAGCTGGGGTCCGCTCGACCAGATCGCATCCGGTCCAGTCGATCTGCACAGCTGGATTCATAACTGGGTAGGTATTCATAGCAAAAGTTTACTCCTGTCCGTTAATGCCCCTTGCGGCACCCGCACCCAATCCATCCCCGCCGCCTTCGCCGCCTCGATCCCCGCATCCGCATCTTCAAACACCAGACACCTCCCCGGCGCAAACCCCAGCAGCGCCGCCGCCTTCAGGAACGGCTCCGGCGCGGGCTTGCCGTGGACCACATCCTCCGCCCCCACCACCACGGGAAAAAAGTGCGCCAGCTCCAGAAGGTCCAGCGTCTTCGTGATCGAAGCCCGGCTCGACCCCGACACGATCGCGAACGGCACTTTACCCGCATACTCCTCGATCACCCGCAGCACCGACGGGACGGGCCGCATCCGGTCGAGCATGGCCAGAAACAGCGTCTCCTTGCGGTGCCCCACCACCTCCGGCACCATCGCCGTGCCGAAGCGCTCGTTCAGCAGCTCCACCGTCCGCAGCAGCGGAATCCCGCCCATCGCGTAGAACAGCGCCTCCGGAAATCGCCCGCCATGCTCCTCCACCGCACGCGTCCAGGCGGCAAAGTGCAGCGGCATCGAGTCCGCCACCGTCCCATCCAGATCGAACAGGAACGCTTCATACGATCCGGCGGGCAGCACCAATTCGGCCGTCTTCATCTGCCCAGCATAATCCAGCGTCTTTGCGCTTACCGTAGGCCCGCGAATACGCTACAGTTCTTCCATGCCTCTCCGCACGCCTTTCTCCGCCGCACTCCTCGCCGCGCTCGCC
>CAXTRY010000193.1:0-2893 GCA_964246805.1 uncultured Acidobacteriaceae bacterium | reverse complement strand
GCCTATTCCGCTTTCCCCGCTCGCTACGCCATGCCGCCGCGGCGTCGCTCGGCTTGGTTCTACATCGGAATCATTGGGGGCTCCTGTGCTCTTGTGGCCTTAGCGCTCACTTTTGCTCTACCCCGCACCATGCGTCACGGCAAGAACAACCTGTTTTCCACTGACGAAATTGCCGTGGTCGACCTCAGTGGCGTCATCCTCTCCGCCGACAAGATCGACACCGAGCTTCGCAACTACGCCGACGACGACGCCGTCAAAGCTATCGTCATCCATATCAACTCCCCCGGCGGTGCCTCTTCGCCCTCGCAGGAGATATACAACGAAGTCCTTCGTCTCCGCCGCGAGAAACACAAAAAGATCGTCGCTTCGATTGACTCCGTCGGCGCGTCCGGTGCTTATTACATCGCATCTGCCTGCGACCGCATCTACGCCAACCAGGCCTCTATCGTCGGTTCCATCGGTGTCGTCATGGAGTGGACCAACTATGGCGAGTTGATGCGCTGGGCCAAGCTCAAAAGCGTCGACATTCACGCCGGTGACTTGAAAACCGCCGGTGACCCCGCCCGCGACCCCACCCCAAAGGAGCAGGCCTACTTTCAGTCGCTTGTCGACAATATGTATGGCCAGTTCATCCGCGATGTCGCCGTGGCCCGCCATACCACCGAAGATAAAATCCGCCCGCTCGCTACCGGCCAGGTCTGGACTGGCCAGCAGGCCCTCGGTCTCGGCCTCATCGACCGCGAGGGAGGCTTCCGCGTCGCCCTTATGGACACCGCCCACGATGCCGGCATCTCCGGTGAACCCACCGTCGTCCGCGTCCAGAAGCAGAACACCCTGCTTTCGCAGCTCCTCTCCGGCACCGACGACCTCTTCCCCAATCCCGCCAAGCTCCTCGAACACGAGCCCGGCTTTTACTTCCTCTGGAAATAAGCGCAATGCCTCGCCGCCGCGTCTAACGGTACAATCGACGTAAAGCCGCAGGGAGCCGACTAATGACCAAAGCAGACCTCGTCGAAAGAGTCACCGCGCTGGGCGACCTCACTCGCCGCGACGGTGAAGTGATCGTCGATACCCTCTTTGAATCAGTTATCGGCGCGCTCAAATCCGGTGACAAGATCGAGGTTCGCGGCTTCGGCAGCTTTCGCACTCGACAGCGCAAACCCCGCACTGGCCGCAACCCTAAAACTGGCGACAAGGTCGACGTACCCGCCAAGCGCGTCCCCTTCTTCAAGCCCTCAAAAGAGCTGCGCGACGCCGTCAACCCTTCCGGCGTGAAGGCGAAACCGAAAAAAGCCGTCTCACCCCAGCAGACGCTCGATGAGGCGCAGCCGATCGATCCCCACCCACCGGCAATGTAAGCAACTTCCCGCCGCGCGCCGGCTCCACCGGAGTCAACCGGTCTACCGCCTGGCACAGCTCCGTATCGTTCGGAAATAATCCTCGTCCCTTCTCCAGCACCGCCCGCGCGCCCGCCGACTCCCCCGCTGCCACACATAAACTTACGGCCAAGACATAATGGAAGGCCTGCACCTTTCCCAGCATCAGCCGCCGCACCGCCAGCTGCGCCGATCGGGCCGCCTCTCCCGCCAGCATCGCCGCCGCCGTACCCAGATCGTGCAGCTCCGCAAACTCCGGCTCGGCCGCCAGCGCGGCGTCCACCAGCTCCATGCCCTCGGCCTTGCATCCCAGATGCACTAACGCCGCCCCAAGCTTCGCTTGCACCAGCGCCGACCCGCTCCCTAGCGATGTAGCTCGCTCATAGTGCGTCGCGGCCTCGAGAAATCGCTTCGAGTGGAAGTGTGCATCCCCCAATGTCTCCTGGAGCACAATATTCTTCGGCTGCATTCCCTCCGCGTTTCGCAGCATCCCCAGTGCTTCGTCGAATCGACGCAGCCGCACCAGACACACACCCTGAAAGATCCACGAAGCCGCGTCGTCGGGTTTTAGCCGCGCCGCTCGCTCAAAGCTCTTTAGCGCCGCTTCAGGCCGGTGAAAATGCTCCAACTCTCCCAGACCCAGTTCAAAGCAGCTCCGTGCGTCCGTAGGGTGCGCCCGCAAATGCGCCACCCCAATCTTCTGGTACTGCTCGTTCTTACGGGCCCGCTCCGCCGCGGCGTCCTCTACATGGCCAAAATGATGAATTACAAACCTCGCCACGGACGTCTTCAACCCCAACGCCGCTACCCGCGGCATCACGCTCTCATGCACCGGCCGCTCGAACACCACGCCATGGTGCCGCCGGAACAGCCTTGTATTCCAGCTCGGCACATACGACGGATACCCCGCCGCCGCGGCCAATCGCCGTGGATTGACTCTCGCCCCTTGCTCCCCGCTCCGGCTGTTACTCTGCGCGACATAGTTCCACCGCTCCACGTCATAGGCAAACATCTCAGCCCGCGCGATCGCCTCCCGCATCACCCCGCTAGCCTCCGCGTCCAGCATCTCGTCCGCGTCCAGCACCAGCACCCAATCGCACTTGGTATGCCGCAGCACCGCGTTGCGCGCCCGTGCGAAGTCGTCCGCCCAGGGCACCTTCACTACCTTTGCCCCAAAGCTCCGCGCGATCCGCGCACTCTCGTCCGCCGATCCCGTATCCCCCACCACAATCCGGTCCACCAGCGGCGCGACACTCTCCAGGCATCGCCGCAGCGTCGCCCCGCCATTCTTCACGATCATCTGTAGTTCAACGCTCGATCCCGCACTTCCCATACCGCCACGCTACAGAGCCAGCCCCCTCTACTCAACGACATACCGTGGCCGCGAGGCTCGGCCGTCCCGGAAAGGGAATCGAAATCTCCACCTGTCCATAAATCCTGCGGAAACCTTTGTCTTCTCTCATCACTCGCCTAGGCGGACGCCCACTACGTTCATCATCCGCCCCGTCATTCCACCC
>CAXTRY010000192.1:0-2953 GCA_964246805.1 uncultured Acidobacteriaceae bacterium | reverse complement strand
GAAGCCGCACCGCGTCACCCCCGCCGCCTCCATCCACTCGCAGGCCGTGACCCGCGCCGACTTGGCCGCGGCAGCGATCACCACCCGCGTCCCCGCCGCCTCGGCCTTCGCCTGCCCCGTATACCGTCCATCCGTAAACAGCACGGCCTTACGCGGGCCGAGCACCAATACCCCGTTCGATCCCGTAAACCCGCATAAATACCGTACATTCGCCGGATGCGTCACGAGCAGCGCGCCCGCTGTCGCATCGGCCAAAGCCGCGACCGCCTTCCGTTTCCGGGCATTTGTATTCATTCGTTCGATTCTAACCACCCCGGCGGCGACACTCACGCTTTCCACCCGGTATCATGGCATATGAGCGTGATGGAGCAGGCCACCCGGCCGCGAACCAACCAGCCGCAAACCGGTCGGCAGACCCGCTTCCAGCCCACCCGCCGCGATTTCCTCGCCGGAGCAGCCGCCCTCGGCGTGGGCCTCACCCTCGATTCCGGCATGATCGCTCGCCACGATCTCGAAGTCGCCGACCGCACCATCCGCCTCGCTCGCCTGCCCGAGGCCTTCCACGGCTTCCGCATCGCCCAGATCAGCGACATCCATCTCGAAGAGTTCACCGAACCCTGGTTCCTCCGCCTTGTCCTGCGCCGCGTCAACGCCCTTCGGCCCGACCTCGTCCTGCTCACCGGTGACTTCGCCTCCATGGGTCCGCTGCCTCGCCCTTCCGGTCTGCGCGCCGCGGAACGCTGTGCTTCCATGTTGCCGGAACTCACCTGCCCCCAGCGCTTTGCCGCCCTCGGCAACCACGATAATGTCCTCGGCGCGGCTCCCGTCATCGCCGCGCTCGAAAGCCACGGTACGCCCGTCCTGGTCAACCGCTATCTCCCCATCGAGCGCAACGGCCAGCGCCTTTGGCTAGGCGGCCTCGACGACCCAGGCACCGGCTCCCCCCGCCTCGACCTGGCCATTCCCGCCGCCCAGGACAGTCGAGACAGCCCCATCCTCCTCATGTGCCACGCCCCCGACTACATCGACACCATCGTCCAGAATGCCTACGGCTCGCGAGCCAGCCTTGTCCTCTCCGGCCACACCCACGGCGGACAGGTGCGCCTTCCCTTCCTGCGTCCCCTCGTGCTTCCGCCGCTAGGCGAGAAGTACGTGGAAGGCCTCTTCCTCTTCGGCTTGACGCAGCTCTACGTCAACCGAGGCATCGGCACGACCGGCCTCCCATTCCGCCTCAACTGCCCCCCCGAGATCACTCACATCACGCTGCAACCCGCCTAAGCCAAAATCGGAACCCGGCCGCTGGCCCTGTTGAGACGCGATAACCAATGTCGCGCAGGCTACACAGTGTATAGTTCAAGCTATAGCGATGCCCCCGGCCATCCGTCTGCAACCGCTGCGAGGTTGTCCATGAAACTTACGAAAATCCTGGTTGTAGACGACAATGAAATGATTCGTATGAGCTTGTGCGCCATCCTTGAGATGGAGGGCTTCGAGGTTACATGCGCGAGCGATGTTCCCGATGCCATCCGACTGATCTCGCTGCACAAATACGACGTATTGCTCAGTGACCTGCATATGCCCGGTGCCGGCGATGGCCTCACCGTGGTTAGCGCCATGCGTCACGCCAACCCGGACGCCGTCACCCTCCTGCTCAGCGCCTTCCCTGAGATGTCCGAAGCAGCCAACGCCATCCTGATGCAGACTGATGAAATCCTCGTCAAACCCGTGAAGGTCCCGGACCTCATCGACGCTATAAAACAACGGCTCTCGAAGGGACCTCTGCATAAACGCAAGATCGAAACGCTGGCCACCATTCTCGAACGAACCACCGCAGCGAGCATCGATGACTGGTATGCGGGCGTCGAGACCGAAAGCTACCTCATGGACGTTCCCCTCAGCCGCGCCGTTCGCTGCTCCCATCTGCCGCAACTCTTCCGCGACCTGGCCAAACGGCTTCATGCGTTCAAACCGCTCGGTACAAAAGAACTCACGTCGGAAGCCGCGTCTCTCCATGGACGGGACCGCCGCCGTCAGGGCTATACCGCCGCCATGATGGTGGAAGAGAGCCGTATCCTCCAGGTCACCATCTTCCAGACGCTGCAAAAGAACCTCGGCACTATCGACTTCAGCGTCTTGCTTCTCGGCGTCATGACCATCGCCGACGAGGTCGACTCCCAGCTAAGTCAGGCCATGAAGAGCTACATCGCCGAGTCGGTCGTCGACCACCATTTGGAAGTGGTTCTCGCCTGATCGCTCCTTTACCGCGCCCGCCCCACGGGCTTCTTCAGCTTCGCCACCACCGCTATCGGCATCGCCACCGTCGGCTTCACTCCGCTCTTCTCATCCATCCAGCTATCTAAGAGATTTTTCTTGAACCGCCACCGATTGCCCAGCTTGAACGCCGGAATAAACCCCTCCGATGCATAGCGATAGAGCGTGTCCCCGCTGATCCCCAGATACTCCGACGCCTGGCGGATGTCCATCACCTCGCGTGGCAACGCCTGCACCGAACCAGCCATCGACTCTCCCCTGACTCAACCTTTGTATCCCCTTCCGCCTCCGGTGACAAGCGGCAAACCACCCGCCGCCCCATCCCAGTACCCCACGGACCGGACGCCGGATGCGCCATCTCACGGCAGCCGGATCGTCAGGAGGGGTGATTCGCGCGCCACCACCCCGAAATCATAGCCTCTCTCGCCTCCGTCGGACACCCCGGCTCCGGCACCCACAGCCCAATCCCCTGCTCCTTCGCCACCTTCACCAGTCGGTCGATAGGCTGCCGCCATCCGTGCAGCGCCAGATCGAACAAGCCCCAATGCACCGGCATCAGCAATCCCCCGCCGCCCATGGCCGCAAACGCCCGCGCCGCTCCATCCGGCCCCAGGTGAATATCCTTCCAAAGCTCGTCATAAGCACCAATCTCCAGCATCGTCAGGTCGAACGGCCCAAACGC
>CAXTRY010000191.1:0-2986 GCA_964246805.1 uncultured Acidobacteriaceae bacterium | reverse complement strand
AAACTCTCGTTTAATCTTGGTGTGTCCGCCATCCAGCGACAGGGGTCGGGATGGATCGAACGCCTCCACTCGCTCGAAAGGAATGGAGGATATAACTAGTGAGAATGACTAAACCAGATTTCGTATCATCTCACGATTGGCACGTTCAACTATGTTGTCAAAGATCCGAACTGCATCCACCTAAGCGGGCAGCTGTTGGATCAAGGATCAACCGGGCAAAGCCGCGGTACGTGTCCTCGAACTTGAATGCGGTGTCAAATAAGATCGACTCCTCATTGAAAAATCTGGACGGCAGATAAACTGTCGCGAAGCGCTAGGCTTCTGGCAAAGCAACTGCAGTGGCTTGGGTTTGGATCGGGCGGCCTAAGCTCTACCCTTTGATCAAACGCTTGGACTGCGCTCCACATCCCTCTGATCCCGCTTACATGCACGAACCCAGAAGAGCGAAGCTTACTTCTCTTACTCGCTTAGAATAACTTGCTTATTACATCTTTGCAAGTCATATTTACGTCCGTCAGCATCTTTTCCGCTTCGGAAGCACATCTCTTTGCGACTTCCTGAGATTATCAACGCCAGAGCAATCCTGCAAGTGCCCTCTGTGGAAAACCGTGCGCGCTGTTTACCGTCCCACGGTATACCTCACCGGCAATGGGTACAAAACCGCCGGCGGTTCGCTCCCGAAGCGCACCACGCTCTTCGTCATCCGGTTCAGCGTTCCCGCGTTATTCGCGGATAAATACCACACCAGCAGATGGCTATTCCAATTCGTCGCAAACCCCAGCGTATACGTCAGCAGCGGGTCAATCGGCACATCGGGATCGACCGTAAACTTTGGTTGCCCTTGCGCCCCCGCCATATAAATCTTCTGCTTGCCCGCAAGATACATCGTCGGCTGCAACGTCGCATGCATACCCGGAACCTTCGGCAGGAGAGACAACATCTCCGTCATGATGTCTGGAGATTTCCCTTGCATTTCGGGTTTTAGGCAGTCCAAATCCACCTCCGCCAGCAAAATTGAACCCAGCAATGCCGGTCTAATCGTGAAGGTCGAGCTGCCATCCGCGTTCTTCTTCTCTGTCTTTGTAGCCAGCCCACCCGAAGTCGGCAACTCCGCCGATAGCAGCGGTTTCAGACAGGCCGTCGATACCGCCAGCTGACGCACCTGTCCGCCCGGCACGCCGTAAACCATCAGGTGCTCGTCTTTCCAGGCCTCCACCGGGTCCATTCGCACCAAATCCGCCGGATAGCTGAACTCCAGGCCAAGATGTTCACTCGTCCACGTCAACTGTGCATCCCGCGACCCGGCAAGCGTCTGCGCGCCAATGTTCAACCCTAAAATGCCAACCGCCACGATATAGAAAGCCACCCTTATCTTCGCTTCCATCGCACACCGTCCTTGCCATCTTCGAGCACGATACCTTTCTCCAGCAGTTCCTTGCGAATTAAATCGGCGCGCCCGAAGTTCCGCGTCTTTTTGGCCTGCGTGCGCTCCGCCACCAGTGCCTCGATGGCCTCGTCCGTAAACGCCAGCGTCGCCACCAGCGCCGCGTCCGCCTCCGCGATTCGTCCCTCCGACTCCGCCCACGTGAGCGCCGCCCGCGTCACCTCCGCATCCCGGTCATGCAGCACCGAGAACACTCCATCGAACTGCTCGAGCACCTCAAGAATCTCCGCCGCGTTCCCCGCCCGCAGTACCCCCGCGTCTGCCGCCGCATTCGCCGCGCGCACCAGATCGAAGATCGCAGCCCGCGCCTCCGCCGTGTTCAAATCGTTCGCCAGTGCAGCCGTATACTCCGCGCGCGCCTTGCCCGTCGCCTCGCTTATACCCGCGTCATTTCCCTCCGAAAACCCGCCTTGCGTCATCCGCCGATGAAACGTCCGCAGCCGGTCGATCGCGTTCGTGCTCTCCGTCAGCCCCTCAAAAGTAAAGTTCATCTGGTGACGGTACGGCACCGAGATCAGCAGGAACCGGATCGCCGAGGCGCGATATCCCTTCAGCAGCAAGTCCCGCAAGGTGTAGAAGTTCCCCTCCGATTTCGACATCTTGCGCCCCTCGACCAGCAGAAAACGCACATGCATCCAGTGCCGCGCAAACGTCTTCCCCGTGGCCGACTCCGACTGCGCGATCTCGTTCTCATGGTGCGGAAACATCAAATCTTCGCCTCCCGCATGAAGATCGAAGCTATCTCCTAAAAATTTCCGCGCCATCGCCGAGCACTCGATGTGCCATCCCGGCCGCCCATTCCCGATCGCCGTCTCCCAGCTCGGCTCGGCACCTTTTACCGCCTTCCACAGCGCGAAATCCCGCGCCGCGTCCTTCTCATACTCGTCCACATCCACCCGTGCCCCGTCCTCCATCCGGTCCAGGTCCTTCTTCGAGAGCTTCCCGTACTCCGGGAATTTCGCCAGCCGGAAGTACCAACTCCCGTCCTCGGCCCGATACGCGATATCCTTCGCCGCCAGCGCCTCGATCAGCGCCACCATCTCCGGAATCGCTTCCGTCGCGTGGGCGATATGCTCCGGCCGCTCCACCCCCAGCGCGTCCATGTCCTCGAAGAACGCCCGCTCGAACTGCGCCGTGTACTCCCCGATGCCCACGCCCGCGTTGCCCGCGTTGCGAATGATCTTGTCGTCCACGTCCGTGATGTTCATTACGTGCTCGACGCGCATCCCCTGCTGGAGCAGAAATCGCCGCAACACATCCACATGCAAAAACGTCCGGAAGTTCCCAATGTGCCCGTAATCGTAGACCGTCGGCCCGCACGCATACATCCGCAGCGCCGGCGAACCCACCGGCTCAAGCGCTTCCACCACACCGCTCAACGTATTGAAAAGCTCCATCACCGCCAATGCGCTCAAGCCCGCCGCAACCAACGCGAGACACCGCGCGGTGCGGACCATTTCCTGTTGAAATTACCTCCCGATTCTAGCCGACGGTATGGAAATCGCGGCAAAGAGCTCGTCATCCCAACCGCAGCCCCGGCAC
>CAXTRY010000190.1:0-2987 GCA_964246805.1 uncultured Acidobacteriaceae bacterium | reverse complement strand
CCACCACGCCCGACCCGCACCACCCACGCATCTTCCAGCTCCGCACCTACGAGAGCCCCAGCCACGCCGCCCACGTCCGCAAGGTCGAGATGTTCCACCGCGGCGAGTTCGACATCTTCGCCCGCGTTGGCTTCGGCCAAGTCTTCTACGGCGACACCCTCCTCGGCCCGCGCCTCCCCAACCTCACCTACATGCTCACCTTCCCCAACCACGCCGCCCTCGACGCCGCCTGGGACCGCTTCCGCACCGACCCCGCCTGGAAAAAACTCTCAACCGACCCCCGCTACAGCTACGAAGACATCGTCAGCAACATCACCAACCTCATCCTCACCCCGCTCGCCTGCTCTCAAACCTAGTTTCGGCGTTGACGATGACTTCCGCGAAGTAGCGTTGCCGCATCCAGAAAGCGACCTTGACCAGCCCGATCAATGCGGGCACTTCAATAAGCGGGCCGACGACGCCGACAAACGCCTCGCCGGAACTGAGACCGAAGACCGCTACCGCCACGGCGATGGCCAGCTCAAAGTTGTTACCGGCGGCCGTGAAGGAGAGGGTCACGGATTGCGCGTAGTTCGCCCCCAGCCGCCTGCCCATCCAGAAGCTGACCAGGAACATGATGAGAAAGTAGATGACGAGCGGAATGGCGATCTTCACCACGTCGAGCGGCAACCGGACAATGAGGTCGCCTTTGAGCGAGAACATGACGAGGATGGTGAACAGGAGGGCGACCAGCGTGAGCGGGCTGATGCGCGGGATGAAGCGGGTGCGATACCACTCTTCTTCCTTGAGCCGGAGGAGCAGGTACCTGGTAATAAATCCGGCGACGAACGGAACGCCGAGGTATAGGCCGACGCTCTTTGCGATCTGGCCGATGCCGGTCTGGACGACGCTGCCTTCCAGTCCGAACCACTTCGGCAGCACGGTGAGGAAGGCCCAGGCGTAGAGACTGTAGAACAGCACCTGAAAGACGCTGTTGATGGCGACCAAACCGGCGACGTAATCGGTGTCGCCTTCGGCCAGCTCGTTCCAAACCAGCACCATGGCAATGCAGCGGGCGATGCCGATCAGGATCAGCCCGCGCATATAGGCCGGTTCGCCGCGAAGAAAGACGACGGCCAAGAAGAACATCAGCACCGGGCCGATCAGCCAGTTCTGCACAAGCGACAGGCCGAGTATGCGCTTGTTGCGGAAGACCTCGCCCAGCTTTTCGTAACGCACCTTGGCCAGAGGGGGAAACATCATGACGATGAGGCCGATGGCGATGGGAATGTTCGTCGTTCCCGACTGAAAGCGGTTGACGAAGCCCGCAGACGACGGAACGAAGTGGCCGATGGCCACACCGATGGCCATGGCAAGGAATATCCAAAGGGTAAGAAAGCGGTCGAGAAACGAGAGCTTTTTGCGGGCGGCGGGGGCGCAGACCTGGCCTTGCGTGTAGGAAGTGGTAGACATTTAGCAGGCCTCGCAGGATGCTTCTGAAATCGATGTAGGCAAAGGGGCGCCGTCGAGCAGAGGGTACTTCGCCGGGGAGCAGCACGCTTTGGTAAGCCGCGCCCGATCCGCTTGCATCGCCTTCTCGTCTTTCAGCCAGCCAAGAGTTTGCTTCAGGATGTGGGCGGCTCCGATGTGCGGCGGCATTACGACGCGGTAGTGCATCCACTTGCCCTCGCGGCGCGCGGTGACGATCCCGGCGCTGCGCAAGTAGGCAAGATGACGGGAAATCTTCGGCTGCGGGCTGTCGAGAATCTCCACAAAGTAGCAGACGCAAATCTCTTGCTGTCCCATCAGGTTTAGGAGGCGGAGGCGGGTGGTGTCGCCCAGCGCCTGGAAGAACCGCTCGACGTCGAAGGTCTTGGCTTGCCTCATGCATATATATTCGCATTGACAGATGCGTTGTGCAAGTAATATATTTGCGTTACCGCATATGGAGGCGGCTTGCATGGCCGTTCAAGCCTTGAAAGTTCACGTTGCAATCAACGTCCGCGATCTCGAAAGGAGCATTGAGTTCTACCGCAAGATGTTCGACCTTGAGCCGTCGAAAGTCAGAACCGACTACGCCAAGTTCGATGTGGCCAATCCGCCGTTGAACTTCTCGCTCAACAGGCACGACTTCAACGAGACAGGTGCGCTCTCTCATCTCGGTATCCAGGTTGGATCGACCGAAGACGTGTTTGCCATGCGCGAACAATGGCATCAGCGCGGCTTGGTTACTCGCGATGAAATGCAGACGAACTGCTGCTACGCGACGCAGGACAAGACGTGGGTGCTCGACCCGGACGGTAATGAGTGGGAGGTCTTTGTCGTGTTGCAAGACAATCTGCCAGAAAACATAAGTCGTTCAGACCGCGAGCCGGCGGCGTCTTGCGCGTGCGGCATAGCTTAGGAACTTGCATGCGAACCTTTATTTTTGCTTGCGTTCATAACGCGGGGCGGTCGCAGATGGCGGCCGCCTTCTTCAATCAGCTCGCCGACCCGAACAAGGCTCATGCCGTCTCGGCCGGAACCAAGCCAGGCGCACACGTTCATCCCATTGTCCTGGACGTTATGCGGGAAGTAGGTATCGACCTTTCCGGGGCCAGGCCGCAACTGCTTACCCCGGAGCTAGCGCAAGGCACCGAGATGCTGATCACGATGGGCTGCGGAGCTGAGTGCCCGTATGTTCCCGGCCTACAACGCGACGATTGGCCCTTGCCAGACCCGAAAGGCCTTGACGTCGATCTTGTGCGCGCAATCCGCGAAGAGATCCAATCACGTGTACAAACATTGCTCTTTAAAAAGCGGCTTCTCCCCTAGGCGCCGAAGCGTCTGTTGTTGAACGACTAAGCCCCATCGCGCATCACATCGCATAATGAAGCAGCTCCTCCTCGCCCCCGACTTCGAATCCTTCCGCGAGGCCGCCCGCGACGCCCTCCGCCAGGGTTTCCGGCCCCACGAGATCGACCTCCAGGACGCCTCCGTTCCCTCCACCCTCTCGCTCATCGCCGACT
>CAXTRY010000189.1:0-3040 GCA_964246805.1 uncultured Acidobacteriaceae bacterium | reverse complement strand
CTTGTCGGCGTCTCGTTGAACTCATATTCGAAGTCGCGACCATATTGATACCGCACTTCGTTGCTCAGCGTCGGTGTAATTGACGTATCCAGCTTCGCAATGCCGAAGGTCGACTTCACAAAGTCGTTTCCAGGACTGGCCGAACCGTAGTTTACCGCCGACGTGCCCGTCTGAATGCCCGAGGGCGAGGTCCAGCGCAGTCGATTAGCCTCAAACGTCGCATGATTCTTACCCGTAATCTGCCAATCCAGCTTTGGAAAGAAGATGTACTGGTCGCCCGTGCGCGGAGCCACGCCCAACAAATTGTTCAACCCCGCAATGCCCTGAGCATACGTTGCGGCGGCCGAACTGTACTGCGCCGGCGAAATCTTTGCCGCGGCCGTCTTGTTCAAACTGACCGCCAACGAGCAGACCGCCGCGTCCACGGAGCTTGGCGCGGTTGCTCCAGTCGTCTGCCCGCACACCTTACCCACCGGCAACACACCGTCCTGCGGCGCATAGAAGAGCCCAGGCTGGCTCGGTGCCAGCGTAATCGGGAAGTTTCGGTTGAATCGGTCGAACGCCAGAAAAAAGAACAGCTTGTCGTGAAGGATCGGCCCGCCCACGCCGATACCGTATTGCTTACGCCAGTCCTTCGGCTTGAAGACCTGGCTGACAAAGCTCGGAGCAGCCGCCGTCCCCACGTTTACCGCGTGCGTTGTGTACTGGTTCTCCGATCCCCACTCCGCGTCGCGATCAAAGAAGTAGGCCTCGCCGTGGAGCTGGTTCGTTCCGCTCCGAGTCACCGCGTTCACCACGCCACCCGCGGACCGGCCGTACTCCACCGAATAGTTCGACGTATTGACCTGAAACTCCTGGATTGACGCTTTGGCCGTCGAATACCCCACGCGCGTCCGTCCGCGCTCCTCGGAAAAGAACGCCTGGTTATCATCCGCGCCGTCGAACGTCACATTGTTCAGCAGCGTGCTTTGCCCGCGAAAACTCAGCAGCCCGAAACCGTTTCCATCCGACACCACGCCCGGCGTCAACAAAGCATAGCTCGACCACCGGTAGTTGTTTACCGGCAGGTCTTCCAGAATCTTTTCGCTGATCGTATTCGAGAAGTCCGGTGATGTCGTGTTGATGAGCGGATTGTCGCTCGACACATTGACCGTCGTCGACTCCGACCCAATCGTCAGCGACGGATGCGGGTCGGTCAACGACCCAACCGTTACCGTTACATTGTCCGAGCGAAACGTATCAAATCCCGGAGCCGACACCGTCACCGTATAGGTACCAGGCTGCAAGTGAATCGCCCGAAAAAAGCCTGAACCATCCGCCGTCAGCGTCTGCTCCGCGTTGGTGCCGTTCGAGTGCACGGTCACCTTCGCGTTCGGCACGACCGCCCCGCTCTTATCCTCGACCGTGCCGCCGATCGCGCCATCCACCGCCGATTGCCCGTAGCCCGCTACCCCACTCGCCACCACGGCACATACCGAGGCCCACTGCATTCCCTGCTTCCACATCGTCTAGCTCTCCTAAGACACCTGCCCGTACCGCCGGAACACACGTCATCCTCCGTGTTCATCGTGCGGTCATGTTTCAGGCAGTTCTCGAATCTTCCCACGTCTCGGTGAATGCTTCGTGAAAGCCTCACATACGCCGGAAATCCGCTCCCGTGGGACAAACATCCAGCAGCGGACACCCTCCACAACTTGGCGTACCCTTCGGACACAGCCGCTGTCCATGCAGCTTCACCAGGCTGTGGTGCTCATCGAATGTCTCCGCCGTCCACCCCGCCGGAGCCATCTCCATCAGCCGCTCCTCCGTCTCGCGCGCGTCTGCCGACTGCGGCACGAAGCCCAGCCGTTTCGCAATCCGCAGATGATGGCTGTCGATGCACATCGCCCGCCGCCGCGGCGTGCTGAAGTTCACCACCGCCGCGCTCGTCTTCACGCCAACGCCGTCAAATTGTTCCAGCCACGCGCGAATCTTCTCCGTGCGAAAGCTCGCCAGGAAATCAAGCGTAAGCGATCCATAGCGCGCCGTAATCTGCTCCAGCGCCGCCTTCAGATGCACCGCCTTCGGCTCCGGGAACGTAGCCGCCCGGATCGCCTCCTCAATCACCGCTACCGGCGCATCCCGCACCCTCTCCCACGTTCCAAACACCCGCCGCAGATTCGCCAGCACTTCATGCGACACCTCCGTCTTCGTCCGCGACGACAGCATGGAGTACACCATCTGTGTCAGCGGGTCCCACACCTCCCGCTCTGGAAAGCGCCCATAGAACGCCACCAGCCGCCCATGCACCTCCTCCAGCCGATCGTCCGCAAATAGCCCCATCTGTAAAGTCTACCCAGTACACTCAAAGAAGCATGTTCATCGACGAAGCGCGAATTCGCATCAAGGCCGGCGACGGTGGTAACGGCTGCATGGCCTTCCGCCGCGAAAAGTTCGTCCCCCGGGGCGGCCCGTCGGGCGGCGACGGCGGCCACGGCGGCGACCTCCTCATGTCCTCCTCGCTCTCCCACAACACGCTCGTCCACTTCCGCTTCAACCCCGAGCACAAAGCCCAGCGCGGCGGGCATGGACTGGGATCCAATTGCTCCGGCCAGGCCGGCGAGCACACCACGCTCAACGTCCCTGTCGGCACCCTGCTCTTCGACGACAGCACCGGCGAGCTCGTCCACGACTTCTCTCGCCCCAACGAGACCATCGTCATCGCCCGCGGCGGTCGGGGAGGGCGCGGCAACCAGCACTTTGCCACCTCCACCCATCAAGCCCCCCGCGAGCACGAACTCGGCCGCGCCGGAGAAGAGCGCAACTACCGCCTCGAGCTGCGCCTGCTCGCCGACGCCGGCCTAGTCGGCTTCCCCAATGTAGGCAAATCCACCCTCATCTCCCGCCTCTCCGCCGCCAAGCCAAAGATCGCCGATTACGCCTTCACCACGCTCGAACCCAACCTCGGCGTCGTCAAGGTCGGCGACTTCCCCCACACTGCCTCCTTAACCATCGCCGATCTCCCCGGCATCATCGAAGCCGCGCACCTCGGCCACGGACT
>CAXTRY010000188.1:0-3082 GCA_964246805.1 uncultured Acidobacteriaceae bacterium | reverse complement strand
ACTTCCAGCGGTCCGCTTCCCTGCGCTCCCAACACCATCTCCCGCACGCGCCGGGACAACGCCAGTGGCAATCCTTCGCCCACGTAGACCGACGCGCCCCTGACCGTCAGCAACACATCCCCCTCGCTTGTCGAGTACACCTGCTCCTGCCCATTCACCTCGTCTTTCTCGCGCCGCACCACGCCATTGTCTTTACGCGGAAGCTGTGCCGCATACACCCGCAGGAACGCCTGCGCCGCCTCCGCTGTCTTCCATTGCGATACATATACCAAAGCCAGTGATCCCGTTGCGTTCTTGTCTGCCGCGCTCCGGCGCTGCGCGGCATAATAGATACCACCATCCCAGGCCGGCGTGAGCGCCTCCGAAATCTCCTTGCCCGCGAACAGCTCCGTCAGCATCCGTACATCGAGCTCGCCCATCACCCCTACGTCATACGGCGCATACTCCGCATCGAGCAGCGGATGCACATCCGGCAGCCGCAGCACCGGCACCGGCCGGCCCGCCAGGTACGCCGCCGGATGCAGGATCTCAAAACTCGAACCAGGCGGCCGCGCCAGCACTCCCGCGAACGCCGCCTCGCGCCCGCGCTTCCGCAGCACCGCCTCCTCAAACGACAGCCCCTCGCTATACGGGAACAGCAGCGATTGCTGCAGCACCAGCGGAGCTCGCGCCATTATCGGCGACCCAGCCGTATCGCCCGCCGCCGCCTTGAACTTGTCCAGCATCTCCGGCGCATCGGTCAGCGTCTTGCCCGTAGGCTTCAGCGCATAATCGACGAAGCTTACCATCGCCTGTCCCTCCGCTACCGCCTCGCGGGCCGTATCCGCCTCGTCCGTCTGAATGTGCCGCGTATCCTCACCCACCGTCCGTGCCACATTGTGCTCGCCAGTGTCCGCCCAATGCTCCAAGTCCACCTTCTGGTCCTGCAACGCGTGCGTCAGCTCATGCGCCAGCACGGGCTTCTGTTCCTCCACCCCGATCCAATCCAGCAGATTCACGGTCTTAGTCTTATTGTCGTAGAACCCCGCGATCTGTTCCGTCAGCAGCGAGAGTAAGAACGTCCGCAGATGAAAGTCCCGGTCCAGCAGTCCGAACTTCTTCAGCACCAGCTCCGACCGCTCCATTCGTTTCGTGCCCTCGTCCTCGTCGAACTTAACCCGCAGGAACTTATTCACCTCCGCGCGCGAAATCAGCCGCCGCCTTACCGTATGCTCCACCGGCAGCTTCGTGTCCCGGCTCACAAACTGCAAAATCTCATCCATCGATCGGAACAGTTCCTTACCCTGCTCCTGCGTCAGCCGCGTCTCCGGCTTACTGTTCGTCTGTTGCCTCTCCTGTGCGCCAGCCGTCAGACTTGTTCCGATGGCGATCGCCACCAGCACACTACACCGCATCCATGCCACACCGGCACCTCTATAATCAGTCTACGCATCGCGCATGACCGATATCGTTCCCCATCTCGACCCCGTTACAGAGCTGGACGCCCTGATCCATCACACCGTCATCTTTCCACTGGACGATTTCAGCTGGATCGAGGTCACCGGCGAAGACCGCGTTCGCTGGCTCAACGGCATGGTCACCAATTCCATTCAAGATCTCGCCCCCGGTCAGGGCTGCTTCAACTTCCTCCTTAACGCCCAAGGGCGCATCCAGGGCATCGCCACCGCCTTCGCCTCTCCAGAAAGCATCCTCCTCGAAACCGGAAGCGCACAGGCAGACCACATCCTCGCCCTTCTCGACCGCTTTATCATCATGGACGACGTAGAACTCGCCGCAATCCCTCGCAGCGGTATTGGTCTCGCCGGACCGGAAGCCACCACTCTCTTCTCCCAGATCGGCCTCCCAATCCCTGAAGGCCCTCTCACGCTCCTCCGAATCCTCCGGCATGGCTCGCCAATCGATCTCATCTACGCCCAAAGCCCTCTCATCCCCCGCTACGAGCTCTGGTCTACTCCCAGCACCATTGCCCTCCTCCAGCAAGCTCTCACCGAAGCTGGTGCTCTCCCCATCAGCGCCGAAACCCTCAAAGCCCTTCGCCTCCTCGAAGGCACTCCACGCTTCGGCGTAGACATCCGCGATCGCGACCTTCCGCAAGAGACCGCCCAAACCCACGCTCTCCACTTCGCCAAAGGCTGCTACCTGGGGCAGGAAATCGTCGAGCGCATCCGCTCCCGCGGCAACATACACCGCACCCTTCACGGTTTCCGGCTGGAAGGAGAACTTCCCCCCTCTGGCACGCCTCTCACAGCCGACGGCAAGCCCGTGGGTGAACTTACTTCCGTAGCCGCTATTCCCCTCCCCACCGGCACGCTCCATCTCGCACTGGGCACCATTCGCCGAGAAGCTATTACCTTGCCCCTCAGCTATCCCGATGGGCGGGCCTATCCCATTACCCTGCCTTATTTTCCTTAGGCTCCGTCATCGCGACCAAAGCGAAACGCCGTGCATTTTTCGCTTCGCGGTTGTTTGTTCTTCCATGACAACCGCATCCTACATCCAGAAATGAGAGATCATGCCCGATAAATCCATTCCCTTACTCATTCCCGCCCGCCGCCGCCACACCCCCGAAGCCGAACCCCGCCCCGACGCCGATCCCTCGCCTGAGCGCGAAGCTCCAGCACCCCCACCAAGAGCAGCCGATCCCATCGCCGCAATCCCTGAACCAGATGTCCCGACCGTCGCCAGTGAGCCCGGACAAGAAGCTCTGCCGCCACTCACGCCCGAGCAGTCCCGCGAAGCCAAACTAGCCTTCGACGCCACAGCCGACCGTCTGGACACCGCCATTCGCGCCGCAAACCCCGGCATGGAGCGCATCCCCGAGATGACCTTCGATCGCCTCGTGCAATCCGTCTACATGACCGCTATCATGCAGCTCGGCGGCACCGCGCAAGAGGGCGAGCAGCCACGCATCGACTTGATGGGTGCCCGCCAAAGTATCGATATGCTCTCCGTCCTCGAAGCTCGCACCAAAGGCAACCTCGTTCCTACCGAAACGCAGCTTCTCGACAACGCTCTCTTTGAACTGCGCATGGCCTTTCTCGAAGTCACTCAGGCCTTGGCCCGCTCAGCCGCGGCTAAAGCC
>CAXTRY010000187.1:0-3084 GCA_964246805.1 uncultured Acidobacteriaceae bacterium | reverse complement strand
TGACGGCGAAGGACAACGCCACGGGCAAGGACCAGAAGATCACGATCACGAGCTCTTCGGGCCTGTCGAAGGAAGAGGTTGAGCGGATGGCGAAGGACGCCGAGGCGCACGCGGCCGAAGACAAGGAGCAGCGCGATGCGGTCGAGGCGCGGAACGGCCTGGACAGCATGGTCTACAACATTGAAAAGATGTTGAAGGACTCGGGCGACAAGGTGGCGGAGGGCGATAAGACGGAGGTCGAGTCCGCGCTTGCGGATGCCAAGTCGACGTTGGCTGGAACGCCGAGCGCGTCCGAGCTGAACGCGGCCAAGGAGAAGCTGACCACCGTGAGCCATAAGCTGGCGGAGGCGATGTATAAGGCCGCGGCGGCAGCGCCTCCGGCGGATGCGAATGGCGCAGGTACCCCGCATGAGGAGCCTAAGAAGGATGAGGGCGTCATCGACGCGGAGTATGTGGATGTCGAGAAGTAAACCGTTGTAAGTTGTTCGTGGCAGGGAGAGCGCTCCGGTAAGCGGCGGAGCGCTTTTCTATATTGAGCATCCGATAAACAGTAAGGAGATACGATGACTTCTATCAATGAGCAGGTAGTTTGGAAGTGTGAGCAGTGGTTTGCGGGAGAGATGCAGGAGCAGCAAATGTTTCTAAGCGAGGCACGGGCGCGGGAGTTTGCGCGAAAGCTGAGCGGCGTTGCTCCGGATTTGGTGTTGAAGATTGAAGCTATGCCGATCCAGCATGTCTGGAATTAAGTCAGTTACATGCCATTCTTTGAAAAAGCATTATCCAGGAGTGTTTCAGTCGCCCGATGTGCATTTGAGGTCGTATGCCAGTTGATTGGGTGATGGTACAGGGGGTGGCTACGTCGATCCTGGTGCTGACGAGCGCGGGGGCGATCGGGTACGCCGGTCTTCAGCTAAAGCATGAGCGTGAGTACCGGGCAGTCGCCAATCTGGAGAAGCAGTTAGGGTTTTTCCTTTCGGATAGTTTTGTAGCTACCAGGCGACGGCTGGCCACGGCCCGTTTAGACGGGGATGCGTTAGTTCCATGGGAGCTGGATTCGCCACCGGTCAGCGCGTTCGAAATCTTGGATTTTTATGAGCACTTATCGCTGCTGGTCAAGAAGGGGCACTTAAATATCTACGATGTGTGGCATACCTTTTATGAGTGGGCGCAACCGGTGTATGTGGATATGCAACCTCTAATTGAAAGCGAGGAGTCGAGTTATGTCGACCATTACCGCGACCTACAAAGAATGATGCGGCGCATGGATGAGATCCAGCTGAAGCGCATGCACCAGCAGAAGGCAAACCATTGGGCTCTTTGGACGCCGGACCGGATTATTGAGCATTATAAGTATGAGATGGAGGCTGGGGGGCGGCCCAGGCGGATACGGCGTAAGAATGAGACCACGGTGACGGCTACTCACTTAAAGGGGTAGATCGACTGCGAAGACTTTGTCTCAGTTAGGATGAGCACACGGCACGAAGGAGCGAAAGGCAATGCCCGAGGGCAATGAAATTCATCGTTGGGCGGAGCGTCACGCCGCGGCGTTCGCGGGCAAGACGGTGCGTGTGGAAGGGCCACAGGGACGGTTTGAAGACGTGGCGGCGATCGATGGACGCAAGCTGAAGACGGTGAGAGCGCATGGTAAACACCTGGGGTATGACTTCGGCAAGGATCGCGTGGTGCATGTGCATCTCGGTTTGCGAGGAGATTTTACCGATGGAACGGGGCCGTTGCGACCGGTAAAGGGCGCGCTGCGGCTACGGATGTGGAATGAGGCGGCGGTAGAGCGGCCGATGGCTCCGGGCGAAAGCTTGAAGCACGCCTGGTACTCGGAGGATGACGGGACGAACGATATCGCGGCGAAGCGGCTGGCTTGGGTAGAGCTGCGCGGCCCGGCGGATTGCACATTGTTTACGGAGGCGGAGTGGACAAAGCTGATGGCGCGGCTCGGGCCCGACCCGCTGAGCGGCGACGGTCCGGAGAAGATGATCGCGGCGATGCGGAAGAGTAAACGGCCTATCGGCGAGCTGTTGATGGATCAGAGTGTAGTAGCCGGTATTGGAAATATCTATCGCGCGGAGTTGTTATTTCGCGCGCGGCTGAGTCCATTTATGCCGGGTAGGGACGTGCCTGAAGAGACGCTGCGGACGATCTGGACGGAGGCGGTGCCGTTGATGAAGGCCGGCATGATCGACCGGCGCATTGTGACGACCAGGGTGGAGGACCGGCCTTCGGGAAAAAAGAAGGCGATGCGAGAGGAGGTTCATTATGTGTATCGCAGAAATGGACAGTCTTGTTTTGTATGTGGAACGAAGGTAACACGGGTGGAAATGGCGGCTCGTAACCTGTTTTACTGCCAAACGTGCCAGGTTTCCAAAGGAAAGTCGTAGTGCCAATACGGCGTGGGTTAGAGAATGCGAATCATATCTGGTTAACAAACGCTTGCTAACCGATATGGAAGTTAGAAGTCGCTTATAGAGGACGCAGAGCATTCGGAGATTCAAATCTAACTCGATGTGCCGGAGGGTGTTGCAATGATGGAGATGATCTGGCAGTGCGATCAGGTTCGGGCAGGACAGTTGTACAACCGTATGATCTTCAATACCGAGCAAGAGGCGGTTGAGTTTGTGCAGCGAATGCAGCAGATGGAACCGGATCAGATGTTCTCCATTGAGCCCATGGACGTGCGTCAAATCTGGAATTAGCCGCGGTTTCGGTTTTCATACCTGAGACCGATGTAACCGTCTGCCTTGCGAACGCCGGAAAGACAAGGGACACTGGTTCAGGACGGATAACGAAAGACTATGGCAACGCAGACGAAAGATTATTACAGTACGCTGTGCGTGAAGAAGAGTGCGACGCCGGATGAGATTCGCAAGGCATTTCGTAAGCTGGCGCGAAAGTATCACCCGGATGTGAACCCGGGCGATAAAAAGTCCGAGGAGAAGTTCAAGGAGATCTCCGAAGCGAACGACATTCTTAGCGACGAGAAGAAGCGGAAGGTCTTCGATCAGTTCGGCTTTTACTCGGACAATATCGATCCGGCGGCGGCCGAAGCAGCGGCTCGGGGTGGGCGTGGGG
>CAXTRY010000186.1:0-3162 GCA_964246805.1 uncultured Acidobacteriaceae bacterium | reverse complement strand
ATCCCGCCCTGCACCGGCAGCCGCTTGTTGATGTCGATCGCCACTTCGGCCGTAATTGCCATCCGCGCCAGGCAGCGCTCCACCATCTTCCAAGCCGTATTCCGCCCATCCCGCGGCACAAACGGATGATTGGTCGTCAACCGAATACTCGTCGCCGCCGCCCGGTGGGCCGTCACCGTGACCAGATCGTGCAGCGCCAGCGTCTGGTAAATTGTCGTCAACCCGTGAAAGCCATCGGGACGGATCGGCCCAATCGCCAGACCCAGGTTGATCTTTGAAAACGAACGCAAGCGGGTGGACATCGACTTCTATAGTATGTCCCCCCGCTGCGCGTCAGAAGATTTGGAACGTCACGTCGATGTTCAGCTCCACCGTGACCGGCCTGCCGTTCTCCATCGCCGGCCGAAACCGGTACTGCCGTACCGCGGCCATCGCCTTCTCATCCAACCCCATGCCGACGCCGCGCAGTACATGGACGTGGCTCGGATTGCCGTTCTGATCGACCCATAAATTGACCAGCACGTTGCCCGCGGCCTTCGCCTTCCGCGCCTCCTCGGAGAACTCCGGCTCGACCGAGTAGAGCAGCACCGGCGCACTCACCCCGCCGCCGATACGCCTTACACCGCCGCCCGTATTCCCGCCCGAACCCGGCCCTAGACCGCTTCCATCACCGCCGCCCAAGCCCGTTCCTCGTCCGTTCCCCATGGACATCCCGATGAGCGGCGAGTTCTCCACGCCAATCTGCGGCAAGCTGCTCGCCATCTTCAGGTCCCGCTGTACCTCGACCGTCGGCTCCAGGTGAATCTTCGGCTCAACCAGCGGCGGCGCTTTCGGCGGCACGATCTGCTGCTCGGCAAACTTCGGCGGCGTCCCGCGGGTCACCGGCGTAGGCCCGCGCTGCCCACCGCCACCGCCCGCCGCCAGAGTACGCGGCAGAATCTTTGGGGGAGGCGCATCCAGCGCAAGCATCTGAACCGGCTCAACTTTGTGAACGATTACCGTGTGCCGTTCTACCAGAAAGCCGATCAGCGCAACCGCCACCACATGGGCCGCAACGGCCACGAAAAAAGAACGCGAACTCCGCTCTCTCGCCATCGGCTGAAACAATCCGGCAGAAGGCGGCGGGCCCTCTGAAAAAACGAAATGGCGAACCCGAGCCCAAGCCACGCCGACCATCCGCGGCGTCTTTACGGTCTGTGCCGAGCTCGCAGAGGCGCGAAGCAGCTTCGCCTCCCCTAACCGGACCATTATCCGCTGCTCCAATCCAGGCAGCGGTTCAGGATTTGCCTGCTCCCGCACCATCTCGTCCAGAAAATCCTCAAAGTTCGCCATCGTCATCGCTCCCGTCATCGCTTTACTCCTCCCATGGCTTCAAATCGCCGCTTCAACTCCGCTTTGGCCCGCATGACACGCGTCCGCACCGTGCCCTCCGGAATGCTCATCACCACGGCTACCTCGCGCGAGGTCATCTCCTCGACCGCCGAAAGCAACAGCGCCTGCCGCAACTCTTCCGGCAAGGTCTGAATCAGCTGCCGCAACAGCGCCCGCTCGTCCCCGCCGACAACAGTCTCTTCGGGCGATCTGCCAGCCGCCGGTAAGTCCATTTCCGCTACATCGTTCACCGGCCGGCCTCTCGCGGACATACCTGTAGGCAGCCGGTCAAACGCCACGCGCCACACTGTCCGCGCCAGAAACGCCTGCTCATCTTCCATCCGCCGCCACGCCTCGCCGCGATAGAGCTTCAGAAACGCTTCCTGCACCGCGTCCTCCGCGTCGTGCGCGTTCCGCAGCAGCGCATAGGCGACACGAAACATCAGTCGCGACCGCCGTGCCACCAGAGCGGCAAAGGCTTCGTCTCGCTCCTCCACTCCCTCACTCGCCAACCGCTGCTCCTCGCCGCCACTCGCCCGCGGCCATGCCTCAGCCCTTGCACTCATCGTCGCCCATCCCTCATGCATCCGGTACACACGGCAAGACCGCCATGGAGCGCGTTCCGTTCATTTATATTTGCGGAGATTCCGTATCGTTCTTCGTCAGGGTCTATCCTCTACCCACCGCCGCTTCTTTGGAGACTGCTCCTTGCCCCTGCTCTTGCGCGCATCCGTTCTTCTTTCAGCCGCCATCCTGGTCACTTATGGCCTCATGGCCCAACAGCCCGGCCTCGCCCCCACCCGTGCCCCGCACGCCATGGTCGTCACCATCCATCACGACGCTTCGGACGCCGGCGTGGCGATCCTCAAGCAGGGCGGCAACGCCGTCGACGCGGCCGTCGCGGTGGGCTTTGCGCTTGCGGTCGTCTACCCGGCGGCTGGGAACATCGGCGGCGGCGGCTTTATGCTGATCCGTTCGCATGACGGGCAAGCCCACTTCCTCGACTACCGCGAAAAAGCTCCCGCCGCCGCCACGCGCGATATGTACCTCGATCCCCAGGGCAACGTCGCGCCCGGACGCTCACTCACCGGATACCTCGCGAGCGGCGTTCCCGGCTCCGTCGCGGGCCTCGCCTACGCGCGGAAGCACTTCGGCAAGCTCACCCTTGCCCAGGACATGGCCCCCGCCATCCGGCTCGCCACCGATGGTTACGTCCTGAGCGCGGAAGAGGCGCAGGCGCTCCACGGCAAAAATCTGACTCGCTTTCCCCTCTCCGCCACCATCTTCCAGCGTGACGGCAACTTCTACGCCGAGGGCGACACCTTCAGGCAGCCGCTCCTCGCCGCCACCCTCACCGCCATCGCGAAAGACCCCACCACTTTCTACCAGGGCACAATGGCCCGCCGGATCGCCGGCTTTGAAAAAGAGAACGGCGGCCTCATCACCGAAGCCGACCTCGCCGCTTACGAGGTCAAAGAGCGTGCCCCCATCACCGGCAGCTATCATGGCTACGACCTCCTCACCGCGCCGCCTCCTTCCTCCGGCGGCATCGTGCTGGTCGAGATCCTCAACATCCTCTCCACCTACGATCTGACCAGGCTCGGCCCCGGCGGAGCGGAGACACCCGGAGGCTCAGAAACCAAAGACCGCTCCACCGCCCAGGTCCACCTCATCACCGAAGCCTTCCGCCGCGCCTATATGGATCGCGGTGACTACCTCGGCCACCCCCATTTCAACACTCTTCCTCTAAGCCAAATTGCCGCCCCCAACTACGCCCCCGCCAGCCGCGCC
>CAXTRY010000185.1:0-3470 GCA_964246805.1 uncultured Acidobacteriaceae bacterium | reverse complement strand
CCTCCCGGCAAAGCCGTTCGACATAGGCCGTCATCCGCCCCGGCGTAAACACATCCGAGGCGAAGTTGCAAAACGTACACTTCGCCTTGCAGAACGGCACCGAAAGATAAATGCCCAGCGTATCCATGCCCAATTGTTTCATGCTGCCTCTAATCACAGCCTCAACCCAGCTCTTTCTGAAGAGCTCGCGCTTGCCCACGCATCTACAATCGAGACAGCATGGCTTCCGACAACAAATCCAAAGAAGAACAGAAGAAGCCGCCAGAAGACGACGACGTAGTCGGCAAGGCGTATGACAGCCGGCTGATGGGCCGCCTGCTCACCTACCTGCGCCCGTACAAGCTCCAGACCGGCCTCTCTGCCGTTGCCATCGTCTTCAAGGCCGCAACCGATGTCGCCGGTCCGTACCTGGTCAAGGTCGCCGTCGACAATTACATGACCGGACCGAACCCGAACCCCGGCTGGCTAGCCCGCCGCCTCAGCCCGGACCCGATGACCGGCATCACCGAGATCGCGCTTCTCTACCTTGCAGCCCTCGGCATCACCTTTGGCCTCGAGTTCGTCCAGACCTACCTGATGCAGTGGACCGGCCAGAAGATCATGTTCGACCTGCGCAAGCAGATCTTCCGCCACATCCAGCGCATGTCCCCGGCCTTCTTCGATCGCAACCCCGTCGGCAAGCTCGTCACCCGCGTCACCTCCGACGTCGACGCCCTCAACGAGATGTTCACCTCGGGCGTTCTCGCCATCTTCGAGGACATCTTCGTCCTCGTCTTCATCGTCCTCATCATGCTGCGGATGAGCTGGCCGCTGGCCCTACTGACCCTCGCCGTGCTGCCAGCGATCCTCTACGCCACCAGCATCTTCCGCAAGTATGTCCGCGAGAGCTACCGCCGCATCCGCGCCGCCATCGCCCGGATCAACTCGTATATGCAGGAGCACGTCTCCGGCATGGCCATCGTTCAGCTCTTCAACCGCGAGGCCCGCGCCTACGACGACTTCGCCGCCATCAACCGCCAGCACATGGACGCCTACAAAGACGCCATCACCGCCTACGCCATTTACTACCCGGTGGTCGAGCTGCTCTCCTCCATCGCCATCGCGCTCGTCATCTGGCGGGGCGGCGCTTCGGTCCTCCACAACGCGGTGAGCGTCGGCGTGCTCATCGCCTTCATCCAGTACGCTCAGCGCTTCTTCCGCCCCATCCAGGACCTAAGCGAGAAGTACAACATCCTCCAGGCCGCCATGGCCTCTTCCGAGCGCGTCTTCAAGCTACTCGACTCCGAATCCGAGATCCTCTCACCCGCCAAGCCGGTCCCCGGCGACGGCTCCGGCCGCATCGAGTTCCGCAATGTCTGGTTCACCTACGGCAAGCTCGACGAGGCCCAGCAGGCGCGCCTTGCCACTGCCAAGCCCGAAGACCTGAACAGCTTCGCCGACATCGAGTGGATTCTCCGCGGCGTCTCCTTCGTCATCGAGCCGGACGAGACCGCCGCCATCGTCGGGCACACCGGCGCGGGCAAGACCACCATCACCGGCCTGATGATGCGCTTCTACGACATCCAGCACGGACAAATCCTGATCGACGGCGTCGACGTCCGCGACCAAGACCTCAACGCCCTCCGCAAGCGCTTCGGCGTCGTCCTCCAGGACCCCTTCCTCTTCACCGGCACCGTCCGTGACAACATCCGCCTCGGCTCTAGCTGGATCACCGACGCGGCGGTCGAAAAGGCCGCCGACGAGGTCAACGTGGGCGACTTCATCCGCTCGCTTCCGCTCGGCTTCGACGAGCCGGTGCGCGAACGCGGAGCCACTCTTTCGACCGGCCAGAAGCAGCTCATCTCCTTCGCCCGCGCCCTCGCCCACGCGCCCCGCATTCTGATCCTCGACGAGGCCACCTCCTCGGTCGACACCGAGACCGAGCTCCGCGTCCGCCTCGCCCTGTCGCGCATGATCACCGGCCGCACCTCCGTCCTCATCGCCCACCGCCTGTCCACGATTCAGACGGCGGACTCGATCCTGGTCATGCACAAAGGCCAGCTCCGCGAGCGCGGCACCCACCAGCAACTCCTCACCGAACGCGGCCTCTACTGGCGCCTGTACCAGCTCCAATACCGCGACCAGGAGACCGGCGCGGCGTTGTTGCCCGAGCCGGAGTTGACGGACGTGGTGACTTCTTAACGTCATATTTTGAGATGAGGATGGAGCGATGCTCGGAAATAAGGCAAATACCGCGGCTGAAATAGATACATACTGAGCGCGAAGAAGCCCATAGTGCCAATTAGAGCGACGACAAACCGTAACGCGTCTGTTCCCCGCTTGTTGGATAGAGCACTGTAAGCGAGGGAACATCCGACGATGACAACCAGATTACCGAGCCATGCGGGTACAGAAATGAACGCATCCGGTCTGTCCATATGGCCGGTGTGTATAAGGCTGTTAAGTTGTGTCAGTCCAAACTTTAGGAAAGTCGTGACAAACAAGTTTACGTAATCCCAGAACAGAGCGGCTGCCGCGCCAATAAAGCAGCCCCACTTGTTGCCACGGAACAGCAGGACGACGGATGCGATGTACATCCAGCTCTGGAAGAAATGCAGCCACCGGATGTCTTTTTCGAAGTAAGCGGAGAGGAACAGTATGGCGACAAAAACGAAGGCACCAAGAGCAGCGAGGCCGACACCAATCTTCCATGTACGTTGCATGGTCTACTGTACGTCCACACAGAAAGTTTTGTTCCGCAATCTCCTTCCGACTGCCGACATATCCAAACGCGGTAGACTCGTTCTATGAGCGAACTCGTCTTCGACATCACTCAGGAAACGGACGGCGGCTACGTGGCGGTGGCCGTAGGCGAGAACATCGTGACGCAGGCGGACACCTGGGACGAGCTGCGCGAAATGGCTCTTGATGCAACAAAAGCGTACTTCTTTGACAGCGCGCCGCCTGAGTATATCTGCCTTCGTCTAGAACGTAACGAAGTCTTCAAAGCCGTTCTGAAGACGCCACTTAACTAGTTCCGTCGCCGCGCCTTCTGAACGGCATCCGCATCCGCAAGGTCTTGCGGTCTTCCGGCGGCGAGCTTGGCGGCGATTAGGTCTTCGGCGGAGATGAAGTCGACCGTCAAGCCGGATGCTTCGTCGATCACCGCTTCGACCCGCCGCTTCCAGGCTTCTTCAAACTCGACGCCGGAGATCTTCGGTAGAACATCGAAGCCATGCGGATAGTTGCCGAACCGGAAGAAACTGTTCTGATCAGCGAAGTCCTCCGGGCTTAAACCTTGAAGCGGGACACCGAAGGCGGCAAGGGCAGAAAACACAGCCTTTGCGTTCGCAAGATCAGACTGGATAAAGACATCCATGTCCTTGGTAAAGCGGGGCTGCGCGTGAAAGATCACCGCGTACCCGCCCACGATCAAGTATCTAACTCCATGGGATTGGAAGGCGGACAAAAGGTCTTTGTAGTCTTGGAAC
>CAXTRY010000184.1:0-3498 GCA_964246805.1 uncultured Acidobacteriaceae bacterium | reverse complement strand
AGCGGGATGTCGAGCGCATTGTGGTGCGTCTTGAACGGGCGCGCGGCGGCCCCTCCAGCGACGGTGTGCAGCATCGGCGTCTCCACCTCCAGAAACCCACGCTCATCGAAGAACTTCCGAATGGCGCGGAGGATCGCCGCACGCTTCACAAACGTCTCCCGCACATTCAGCGGCGCTTCTTCGGCTGGCGCAAAAGAACCGGGTGCCCCACCTTCGCCAACAGTCCCACTGTTGGCTAAGGTGGGTGTGGCGGCGACAGACTCAGACGCAGCCTTCGCCGCATGGCCCGTGTTCATGAAGAGGTCGACATACCGCTGGCGGTAGCGGAGTTCGGTGTCCTCCAACCCGTGATACTTATCCGGCAGCGCGAGCATCGCCTTCGCCAGGAAGGTAAGTGCCGGCTGGCCGCCTACCTCATGCGCGTGAAGCGTAAGCTCCCCCGTCCGCGTCCGCATCAGGTACCCACGCACCCCAACATGATCCCCAAGATCAAGCAGCTTGTAGAGGGCGAAGGCCTGCTCGCCCACGTCGTCCTTGCGAACATAGATCTGAAGCCGCTCGCCGCCCCCCTGTACCTGCGCAAAGCCCGCCTTGCCCTGAACCCGGATGGCCATGATGCGTCCGGCGATGGAGGCCTCGATGTGCTGGGCGGCGAGGGCTTCCAGCGTGTTCTCCGGGGTGTCGAAGGCGCGAAGCTCGGGGATGGTGTTCGTGAAGGCGTAGCTATTGGGGTAGGCCTCCTGCCCTAGGGCGACGATCCGGTCGCGGGTCTCGCGGCGCTGCTGGTAGAGGTTCGCTTCGAAGTCGGACTCGGACACGGCTGATTCCTTGTGATTCCTTAGATGAGGGCTGACGCTTCAGTATAGCGGCGTGGTGTAATGACATCCATGGCAGAGGGCGAGAAGAAGACGGGCGCGCTGGGCGAGGTGGTGAAGGCGGAGTCGATGATCCAGCTGGCGATCGCGCTGCCCGCCGGGTGCCTGATCGGCTGGCTGCTGGGGCACTGGGCGGATGGCCACTTCCACCAGAGCTGGATGGGCATCGCGGGCATCGTCCTGGGAGCGATCGGCGGGTTCGTGCAGATCTTCACGACGGCGCAGCGGTTCCTCAAGGGCGGGCGATAATCGGGATGATCGCGGAGACCATGGCCGGGTTTACGGATGACGACTTCAAGCGGACGATCCGGCGGGCGATCCGGCTGCTGGCGATCGTGACGGTCGTCGCGCTGCCGCTGGTTGGGTGGAAGCTGGGCTGGGCGAGCGCCGGGTTGCTGGTGGTCGGCGCGGCGATCTCGGGCACGGGGTTGTGGGAGTGGCTGCGACTGATGACGGCGGTGATGGTGAAGATGGACGGCGGGGCGGAGGTTCGGCCCATGGGCCGGGTGCTGCTCGGATTCTTCGCGCGGCTGGGGCTGACGGTGGTGCTGCTGTATGGTAGCCTGAAGGTTCTTCACGGTTCGGTATACGCGCTGACGGCCGGGCTTGGTTTGGGCGTCTTCTGTCTTTCCATCGAGGGTGTTCGGGCGATGAAGGCATGGACGGAATAACTAACACAATAAAAGGCTTAAAGGATTATGCCCGCACAGCTGTTGCTTACACGAGTTCTGAACCATGCGCTGGCCGCGCCGACGACATCGTTGCTGCATGGACTGCATATCGCCGTGCCTAACCCGGCCGCGCCGATCTCGAACGCGTTTGCGATGGAACTGCTGGTCTTCGTCTTCCTGATTGCCTACTTCATCGTGGTGCGGGCTACGCTCTCGGTCGAGAAGCCCGGCGGCGTACAGCATCTGGCGGAGATGACGCACGAGTTCGTGAGGGAGCAGGGCGAGTCGATCATCGGGCATGGATATGAGCGGTTTGTCAGCTACCTGACGGCGCTGCTGCTGTTTATCCTGGTGTCGAACCTGCTCGGGCTGGTTCCCGGACTGGAGTCGCCGACGGCGGACGTGGTGGTGCCGCTGGGATTTGCATTGGTCACCTTCATCTACTATCACTTCCACGGCTTCCGGGCGAACGGGTTGAATTACTACAAGCAATTCGTCGGGCCGGTGTGGTGGCTTTCGTGGCTGCTCTTTCCGATTGAAGTAATCTCGCACTGCGCGCGTGTCCTTTCGCTGACCGTGCGTCTGTACGCCAACATGTTCGCTGGCGATCTGGTGACGCTGGCCTTCTTTTCGCTGGTACCGATCGGTGTTCCGCTGGTGTTTCTCGGCCTGCATCTGGGCGTGGCCGTGGTGCAGGCGTATGTCTTTTTCCTGCTGGCGGCTATTTACCTTTCCCTGGCCGTGGCACACGACCACTAGGGCTGTATCGAGTTCAAGTTTGCGCGGTGGGGCGCTCCCTCTCCGCGCAGGTACGATCGCCGCAAGCGTGAGGGTGCCGGCACGGTGAGCATCAACCACCCACTGGCGGCGATATTCTGACGGGAGCAAGGAGCACTATGAAGAAGCTGCAATACGTCTGTATGTCCTTGGCCGCGCTGCTGTTGGCGACGCCGGCCTTTGCCCAGGGAGCGGGAGCACCGGAGAGCCACTGGTGGGTCTCGATCGGTGCCGGGATCGGCATGGCGCTGGCGGCGGGGCTTTGCGGTCTCGGGCAAGGCCGGGCGACGGCTTCGGCGACGGAGGCCTTGGCGCGGAATCCCGGCGCGCGTCCCGGGATCTTTATTTTTCTGATTCTGGGTCTGGCGTTTATTGAGTCCCTCGCATTGTTTACGTTCGTCATTATCTTCCTCAAGGTGCAGTGAGGATTAGGTTAAACAAGAAGGCGCGCACCGGAGAGCAGGGCCGAGTTTTTTTTTTTTTACTGTTTCTGTGTTCGATCTAACAAAACAAAAGGTTTAGGTCGGGTCGATACCAGTAGTCAACAGGCTGCAAGAGCCCCGTTGGCGGTAGCGTTCATATTTCCTTGGCGGCCCAAGCCTGTTTCGGCGGTTGCGCTCATGACACGACTGAAGCCGATTCCTTGCAAGACTCCCCGCCTCTACAAAGATCTTAAAAAATCATATTTCTGTATTTGATCTAACAAAACAAAGAGTTTAGTCAAGTCCGATACAGAGTAGTCAACAGAACCGTGTTCTTTCGTTACTTTGTTTCGCTTCTTTAAGGATACGCGATAGGTAGAAACTAACGAGCATTCTTATGAAAAGTTCGTAAGTGGTTGTGCGGCAGAGGTTTAGGTGTGTTGTCGTGATTGGTTGGGGGTTGACAGGTTTTTAATGTATGGTGCGGTTGCAATGCGGGAACGTAGATTATGGAATGACAGATAGGAAAGCAACCGCCTGATTGGCGCCCCCTTTTGCTTCGGCGAGCGCCCTATGGGTCGGGCTTTCAGCCCTCTATTGCGGGCAACTGTGACCTAGGCCTTCGGCCTAGGCTGGTATGGGTCGGGCCTTTGACCCTTAGGGCAACGCAAATGGCGTGCGGACGTATCCGGTTGTCAGTTGTCAGTTGTCAGTTGTCAGTTGTCAGTTGTCAGTTGTCAGTTGTCAGTTGTC
>CAXTRY010000183.1:0-3580 GCA_964246805.1 uncultured Acidobacteriaceae bacterium | reverse complement strand
CTTGTAGGGGATGACGTCGCCGGCGGGGTTGGTGAAGGTCTCGGTGGTGAGCTGGAGGAGGCCGGCGCGGGTGAGGCCGTCGAGCCAGGTGTCGAAGAGCTTGCGGTCGGGCGTGATCGCGAGATCGGTGTGGAGCTTGCCGGTGGAGCGGGAGACGCCGCCCGCGAGCGCGCGGAGGATGGCGCGGAGGTGGCGGGCTTCATTCTCATTCGGTTCCCGGAAAGCAGAGGCGGTGGCGTTCTGGGGGGCGCAGAAGTCGCAGTGGCCGCAGGGTTTGAGGCCGTCGGCTGTGTCGCCGAAGTGGTTGATGAGGGCGGTCATGCGGCACTGATTCGACTCGGCGAAGCCGACCATGCGGTCGATCTGGGAGCGGCGGAAGGCGAGCTGGGCGTCGTAGCCGGTGCGCCAGTTGGTCGCGCCGGTGCTTCGAACCAGGCCGTCCATGTCGATCTGCGCGGCTCCCTGCGCCGCGAGCTTCTCGACCGCCTTCTGGAAGACTTCGAGCGGCATCTTGAGCCGTTGCGCCAGCGGGCCGGGCATCAGGAAGTCGGAGGTGAGTGCGGCGGCGGCGCGGACCAGCTCGTTTGAAGGCGGGTAGTCGCGTTCGAGGAAGGTCTCATGGATCTTGCGGTCGGCGAAGGAGTGAAGCAGGACGGTGCGGCTGGGAAGGCCGTCGCGTCCGGCGCGGCCGATCTCCTGGTAGAAGGCCTCGACCGAGGCGGGGAGGGCGATGTGGACGACGGTGCGGACGTCGGCCTTGTCAATGCCCATGCCGAAGGCGATGGTGGCGACGACCACCTCGACCGTGCCGGCCTGGAAGCCTCGCTGGACGCGGTCGCGGGTGGCGGGATCGAGACCGGCGTGGTAGGCGGCCGCCTTGCCTCCGAGCAGCCCGGCGAGCTCTTCGGCGGCCTTGCGCGAGGGCGAGTAGACGATGGCGGGACGGTTCTCGGGGCGCTTGAGCAGGTCTACCGTGAAGGCGTTGCGCTGGGGCTTGGACATCTCGACGACCTCGATGTGGAGGTTGTCGCGCCGGAAGCCGTGGATAAAGAGGGCGGGGCGGGTGAGCTGGAGCTGGGCGACGATGTCCTTCTGGACGGCGGGCGTCGCGGTGGCTGTTAGGGCGATGATGGGGCTGGGGCGGAGGAGAGGAAGGTGCTCGCCGAGCGTCCGGTAGTCGGGGCGGAAGTCGTGGCCCCAGGCGGAGATGCAGTGGGCCTCGTCGATGGCGATCAGGGCCGGTTTGCGCTTGGCGAGCATCTCCGGGAAGCCGGGGACGCGCATCCGCTCGGGGGCGATGAAGAGGAACTGGAGCGAGCCGTCGAGGTAGGCGCGGCAGGCGTCGCGGGCCTGGTCGCGGGAGAGGCCGGAGTGGATGCGGGCGACGCGAAGCCCGGCGGCGGTGAGCTTGGCGGCCTGGTCGTCCATGAGGGCGATCAGGGGGGAGATGACGAGGGCAGTGCCTCCACGCGCGATGGCGGGAAGTTGATAGCAAAGGGACTTACCGGCTCCCGTGGGCATGACGAGCAGGACGTCGCGGCCGTCGGTGGCGGCGCGGCAGACGGCCTCCTGGTTGGCGCGGAAGGCGGGAAAGCCGAAGGTTTGCCGGAGCAGGGCGTGAAGGTCGTCTTCGTTGAACGGGGACATAATTTACCTGTGGAAAGCGGCTGATCTGAAAGCGGATCGAGCCGATAAAGGGCTATGTTCAGGCAAATTCCCAAGATATTGTTTTCCGTAAATAAATATAAGAAACGGGGACAACTTTTTAGTTGGGAGTGCGTCTGATTCACTGTACCAAGCAATCGCCGGGCTTGCAGTTCCTTCGGCTCCGGCTTCCCTTATCTGCAAAACCCTCCCCTTCCAATACGTAAGGCCCCCAGAAGATCGGGGGCCTTCACTCCTTCCGGCTTTTGTGTCGGGTAATAAGATGGAATTTTCTTGCAAAAACCAAAGTCATCTAACAAAACAAAGGGCTTAGCTTGTCGACATCTTGTAAGTCGTTCATTACTATATATCTTAGCCACAACATATATAGGAATGAACGACTTACAGATAGTTTGACTCTATTGGCAAGCGTAGGCTACGCGGCTGGCAGCAAAGCCTCTTAGTTAAGGATAGCTTGTTCGAGGTAACTGTTCGACAGATCGAAGAGAAGTTTTATTTCATTTCGTTTGTGGAAGATAGCGGTGGGTTTGGCAATTTGAGGGGCTTGACAGCTCAAGACACGGGATAAAAAGGGCAAGCAGAGACGAGGGCCGCCAGGCGGCCCTTGGCTACGATCAGGATTTAGTGGAGGCCGAGTCTACGGTCAAGAGCAAGGGCACCGGGACCTGAGAGCAGCAACATGACAGCGATCACGACAAGAGCGAGCGTGTACTGAGAGCCGCTGTAGCCGTGGCGCAGGTTGACGGTAACGAGGGCGACGAGCATATTGATGACGACAAGGAAGGCGAAGAAACGGGTGAAGAGGCCGAAAACGAGGCCGATGCCGCCCACGAACTCGGTAAAAGCGGAGACGCACCCCAGCCAATAGGGCAGGCCGAGCGTTGTGACGAAGCGACAGAAGTGGTCGAGGGCGGAGAAGGTGTTGTGCCCGTGGAAACCGCCTGCGGGGACGACCTTGCTCCAGCCGTTGACGAGCATGGCGATGCCGAGCACAAGGCGCATCAAAAGCACACCCCAGGGTTGTAAGTTATTGAGCCACTTGGTCATGTGCGTTCCTTAGGGGAGGATACCGGGCTAGTTCGGTCTGATTCTGGTCCGGCACTGGTTTAATACTGGTCAAATACTGGTCCAGGAAACGCTGCAAATACTGTGCCGTTTCCGTGGTGTTTCCTGGTGCGGCGGGGAGTTGCATGGTCATCTTGGGCTCGGCGGCGTTGCGGATCGCCTCCGGCATGGGCGGTGGATAGAGAAGGAGCTTCGGCGTCCTGAGCGCGGCGAGCGGAGCGGCCAGAGGGAAGCGGTCGTGGAGCAGCAGGGTTACGGGAAGCAGGTGGGTGCGCGGGTCGTCGCGGACGGTTTGCAGTGGGTCGATGGCGGGCGAGTCGACGATGAGGGCGCGGGCGGCGGGGTGTTCGATGGCGAGTTGGGCGGCGAGGCTGGCACCGAGGCCCGCGCCGTAGAGAATTACGTTTTTTTCAGGGACTCCTCGCGATCGCGTGAGGTACTGCCAGGCGGCCGCGACGTCTTCCGTCATCCGGGTCTGGCCGGGATGGACGGGTGCGCTTTCACCGTAGTCTCGGTAGTCGATGGCGAGGAGATTGAGTCCGGCCTGATGAAGCAGGGTGAGTGCGGGCGTGGTATCGGCGAGGGAACCGTCACCGGAGGGGAGGAAGAGGACGGTCGTGGTGGCGTAGCGGGCGCCGGGCGCGGCAGGGATGGCCCAGGCGGTGCGCTGGGGGAGGCCGCTAGCATCGGGCCCGAAGCGGAGGAACTCGATTGGAGTGCCAGACAGATCCGCCGGATGCGCGGTGGTGCGTTTTGGATGGAGAAGGAGCTGCCATTGGCCCTGGTAGAGCAGAAAGCAGAGCGTGGCATAGCCGCAGACGAGCGCGGCGAGGATGACGAGGCCGACGGC
>CAXTRY010000182.1:0-3846 GCA_964246805.1 uncultured Acidobacteriaceae bacterium | reverse complement strand
TTGGCGTCTTGATTGCCCCCGCGCTCATCTTCTTCGCCTTTACCGGTTTCGTTCAGACATTCAGCCTGCATGAAACAACCCGCGGCAGCAGCTATCAGCCGCCTAAGATCCTCGTCGAGCTAGGCCAACTGCACAAGAAGCAGACGCTCGTCGTACCCGCACGAAAACCGCAATCCCCTACGGCAACCGCCGCCAAGCCATCCGATACCCCTCAGCCGAAGCCCGATACGTCCCCCGCGAAGCAGAAGAATCTCTGGCCCATGAAGCTCTTCTTCGCGCTTGTCTGCGTCGGTCTGGTCTCCTCCACCTTCTCAGGCCTCTACATGGCCTACAAATATAGCCGCAATGCGAAAATCGTCACGGCTTTATGGCTCGCGGGCATCATCATTCCCGTTCTCTTCATCTTTTTGCAGGGGTACTAGCCAGCTTCAAACCAAAGCTCGCCCCGTTCCATCACCGAGTGTCGCGCCACCGTCGTCTCCCGCCCCGTAAAGTCCATTCGGAAGTGTGCCCCGCGACTCTCCTCACGGCGGAGCGCCGCCGCTACCATCAGCGAAGCTACCGTATGCAGGTTTCGCGCCTCCAGCGCCTCGCGCGTGATTGCCTGAGGCATGCGCAACGCCAGCGCCGCTAATCCTTCTTCTGCCCGCCGCAATCCCGGAGCGTCCCGCAGAAGCCCAGCCTCCAGCCACATCAGCGCCCGCAACTCCGCCACCCAAGCACCCTCATCGCTGTCCATGCCCGCAACCATGTCCCCAACCTCTTGTCTTTCCTCTGTCTTCTTTCCTCGTCCCTGCTCCTTCGCCATCGCCTCGGCCGCTCGCGCCCCGAACACCAGCCCTTCCAGCAAGGAATTACTCGCCAGCCGGTTGGCTCCATGTACGCCCGTACACGCCACCTCGCCGGCGGCATAAAGACCCGGCAGCGTCGTCCGGCCGTTCAGGTCCGTCTTCACGCCGCCCATCAGGTAATGCGCCGCCGGCAGCACCGGGATCAGATCGCGACCAAGCTCCAGCCCTTGCTCCGCGAGAAATGCGGAGATGCCCGGAAAGCGCGCCTTCAAGTCCATCTCCACCCCGCGCATATCCAGATATATTGGACCGCCCAGCGACTCGCGCGTGATCGCCCGCGCCACCACGTCGCGCGGCGCAAGCTCCAGCCCCGGATGATAGCGGCTCATAAACCGCTCGCCCGCCGCGTTCACCAGCAGCGCGCCTTCCCCCCGCAGCGCTTCGCTCATTAGGAACCGCGGCGCGCCCGCCCGCGCAAACACCGTCGGATGGAACTGATAGAACTCCATGTCGCTGACCGCCGCCCCCGCCCGGTAAGCCATCGCGATGCCGTCGCCGGTCGCCACCGCCGGGTTCGTGGTCTCGCGATACACTTGCCCCGCGCCGCCGCTCGTCAGCAGCACCGCCCCGGCGCGAACTGTCCGCAGCCCGCTCTCCGGACTGAGCAGTACAGCCCCGGCTACTCTTCCCTCCTCCACCACCAACTCCACCGCGGTCGTCCACTCCAGCAGTTCCACGTCCGGCAGCGTTCGCACATGCCGCAGCAACGACTCGGCGATCTCCCGCCCGGTCGCGTCGCCATGTGCGTGCAGGATGCGCGGCAGGCTATGCGCTCCCTCGCGGGTCCGCATCAGCTCGCCGTCTTCGCTCCCGCCAGATCGGTCAAAGGCCGTTCCCCATCGCAGCAACTCTTCCACGCGAGACGGTCCCTCGGTCACCAGCACCTCCGCCGCCGCCCCATCGACCAAACCATCCCCGGCGGCGATCGTGTCTTCCAGATGCAGCGCGACATCTTCCGCGCCGCCCATCGCCACCGCGATCCCACCCTGCGCGTAAGCCGTATTCGACTCCGCCAACGCCTCCTTCGACACCAGCAGCACCCGGCCTACTTCGGCCAGCCGCACCGCCGCGCTCAGTCCGGCAATCCCACCGCCCAACACTAAAAAATCGACAGCATCCATGCTTCAATGCTACGCCGCGCTCGTGGCGCGTTCCCACCGGCTCAACAGCAACGCGCTCCCTCTCCACGAAGCTGGGTGCCCCATCCTCAAACGACAGTTTCACCGTCGTTTAGGGTGGGGTGCTCTGAAGCTCCTACGTCCGTGCGCTACCATAAACCCGTGCCTTCGATCTCCCTCGCCACGCCCTCCGCCGCCTACAGCATCACCATCGGCCCGGGCCTCCTTCGCACGCTCCATCCCCGTCTCCGCAAGCTGAGAGCCGGCAAGCCCTTTCGTCCCTTCCTCATCACCTCGCCCAACATCTGGGGCCTATGGCACGAGGCCGTCCTCTCGTCTTTCCCAGCCGACGCTCAGCCGACCGTCCTCTTCCTCCCGCAGGGCGAGCGCCACAAGCGCTTCCCCGCCGTCGAGTCCCTCGCCGAGCAGCTTGCCGCCGCCGGGGCCGACCGCGACGCGCTCCTCCTCGCCCTCGGCGGCGGCGTGATCGGCGACATCACCGGCTTCCTCGCCGCCATCTATATGCGCGGCGTCCCCTACGTCCAGCTGCCCTCTACGCTCCTCGCCCAGGTTGATTCGGCCGTCGGCGGCAAGACCGGCGTCAACCTCGCCGCCGGGAAGAACCTCATCGGCGCGTTCCACCATCCCCTCGCCGTCCTCTCGGACACCGACCTCCTCGCCACCCTTCCCCCCGCCGAACTCCGCTCCGGCCTGCAAGAGTCCATTAAATCCGCCATCATCTACGACGCCAAACTCTTCCGCTTTATGGAGACCAACGCCGATGCTATCCTCGCCGGCGACCCCGCCGCCCTCACCCGCGTCGTCACCGCGTCGGTCCGGGTCAAGGCCGCCGTCGTCTCGCAGGACGAAAAGGAGACCGGCCTCCGCATGATCCTCAACTTCGGCCACACCCTCGGCCACGCCATCGAGGCCGCCACCGGCTACAAACAGCTCCTCCACGGCCAGGCCATCGGCTGGGGCATGATCGCCGCCGCCCATCTATCGTTATCCCGGGGAGTCCTCAGCCAGAAAGATCACGACCGCATCGTCGCCCTCATCCTCCGCTACGGCCCGCTCCCCCCCTTTACCGCCAAAGGGAAAAAGCTCGTCGCCCTCACCGCCGCCGACAAGAAGAACCGCGGCGGCCAACGCAATTTCGTCCTCGCCACCGGCATCGGCTCGACTACTGTCGTTAGCGATGTGACGCACGAAGAACTCCTAAACGCCACGAACATTATTCTGGATATGCATAAAGTGGAGGTTTGATGGAACTATCGAAGAAGATGATTTCTGATCTGGCGTCGGCTTGGTTGGAAGAAGCCAAACGTTTGCAGTCTCACGCGGTTTGCGGTTGTGGATGCGGCAAAGAGATACCAGTCACTCGTTTACGACCTGGACATGACGCAAAACTCCTCAAGCAATACAGGGACAAAATAATTGGGATTGTTGGTGCAGCCACATAAATGGGCGTGACTAGGGCCCATACCTTCATGGGTTCTTCTTAGGAACACTACTAGGTAAGCTCCGATGACGAATTATCCTGAGCACGAACGTACAACCGGAGCCCGCCCCACCGGCACCCACGACGAGGCAGCCGCCGCTACCTCCGTCCGCGAGATGTTCGACACCATCGCGCCCAAATACGACACCCTCAACCATCTCCTCTCCGCCGGAATCGACCGCTACTGGTGGACCCGCGCCGCCCGCGTCTTCCGCCCCATCCTCCGCCGCCCCGAAGCCCGCGTCCTCGATCTCTGCTGCGGCACCGGCGACATGGCCCTCCACCTCCTCAAATACCGCCCCAAGCCCACACCAACTCCGGGTGCCCCATCTTCAACGACGGTCTCATCGTCGTTTAAGGTGGGTTCGGCCGCCGC
>CAXTRY010000181.1:0-3892 GCA_964246805.1 uncultured Acidobacteriaceae bacterium | reverse complement strand
AGTCTGGTGGGGAGGGTGGAGGAGATCGAAGCATGAAGAAGCTGTTCGGCACGGATGGAATTCGCGGGGTCGCGGGCAAGGCTCCGCTCGACCAGGCGACGGTGTACGCGGTCGGGCTGGCGTTGGCGCACCACCTGGGGGCCGCGCCGCGGGTGTTGCTGGGCATGGATACCCGCGAGTCGAGCGCATGGATCGCGGCGGCGCTGACCGCCGGGCTGCGCGCCGGGGGGGCGGAGGTGGAGAGCGCCGGGGTGGTGACGACGCCCGCCGTGGCGTACCTGACGGTGGCGCGCGGGTTCAGCACGGGGGTGGTGATCTCGGCTTCGCACAATCCGTGGGAGGACAATGGGATCAAGCTTTTTGGGCGCGATGGATATAAGCTGCCGGACGCGGTGGAGCTGGCGATCGAGGAGGAGATCTTCCGGCGTTTGGAGCAGAGGGCACCGGTGGGAGAAAGTGAAGCCGCGCCGGAGGTGAACGAGGCGGATCGGGCGGAGTATGCACGGTTTTTGCTGGCGGCGGTGCCGGAGCTTTCGCTTGATAACCGGCGCATCGTGATCGATTGCGCCAATGGAGCGGCGTCCGCTGTCGCGCCTCAGCTCTTCGCCGGCATGGAGGGCGAGGTAATCGTTACCCATGCCAGCCCCGACGGGCGCAACATCAACGCGGGCTGCGGCGCGCTGCACCCGGAGATCGTCGCGGCGGAGGTTCTCCGGCACGGTGCCGGCCTGGGCATTACGTTCGACGGCGACGCCGATCGGGCGCTGTTTGCCGACGAACATGGCCGCGTGGTGAACGGGGACGCGGTGCTGCTGTTGGCCGCTCGCGATCTCCAGTCGCGGGGCTTGCTGGCAGGCGATACGGTGGTGGCGACGACGATGTCGAACATGGGCCTGGAGGCGGCGCTGAAGCGGTCGGGCATCGCCATGTTGCGCGCGCCGGTGGGCGATAAATACGTGCTGGAGCAGATGCTGGCGACGGGGGCGACGCTGGGCGGGGAGCAGTCGGGGCACATTATCTTCAGCGGGCGGTCGACGACGGGCGATGGATTGCTGACGGCGCTGCTGGTGCTCGACGTGATGCATCGCACGGGCAAGAGCCTGGCGGAGCTGACGGCGGATCTGAAGGTGTTTCCGCAGGTGATCGTGAACGTGAAGGTGCGTGAGAAGTTGCCTCTGCTGGGCATACCGGCAGTGGCGGAGAAGATTGCCGCGGCGGAGGCGGCGTTAGAGGATTCGGGGCGGGTGGTGATTCGCTATTCCGGCACGGAGGCGCTGGCGCGGGTGATGATCGAAGCGGAATCGGAGGAGCTGATGCATCGCCATGCGGAGGCGATTGCCGGCGCGATTCGCGTGGCTATTGGAGCCTAGAGGGCGATTGCGCCTTGCCGCCGGGCCTACCCTGCACTAAGCTAAGGCGTATGTACGAAGACTTTACGATTGTCGATCGTTGGACGGAAGAACCGCTGCGTGTGCTTTGGAAGGCTAATATGGTGGCGATCGCCACGCGTCATGCCGATGCGACGGATATTCGTTTCTCGGTGAATGGCCGCCCGGTTTGGATTGCCATGCCGAATCTGGCTTGGGTGGAGCAGAAGCGGCGCACCGGCAAGGTCATCACCGACTACCTTGCCTCGCAGACGGCTGGGCGCTACCTGAAGACGGCTATCGAGAGCGGCTACGATAACGGGCGCGAGATGTACTCCATGACGGTGGATGAGGTGCTGGAGCACGCGAATGCCGTGGTGAAGGAGGTAGGCGGAACGATGAACCTGCCGATCCTGCCGATCATCAACGAAGATATTGAGCCGGAGGTGGAGCTGGGACGGCTGCCGCTGGACAATCAAGGGCCGGTGCGGACGGCGGCGGGGGAGCCGTGGTCGTCGACCGAACCGAGGAACCAGGCTCCGTCGGACCGAGAGCCGAAGACGGAGCCGGTTGGACGCGTAATTCCTTAGCGGTGCGCGGGAGGTTCCTCGCGGGTGCAAGGAACCCCTCCCGCCACCGCGAGTGTTAGCTGTTGAGGCTGGCCATGTCGATGACGAAGCGATACTTTACGTCCGACTTCAGGACGCGTTCGTAGGCTTCGCCGAGCTGCTGTACGGTGGTCATCTCAATGTCGGAGACGATGTTATGCTCGGCGCAGAAATCAAGCATCTCCTGGGTCTCTTTCATGCCGCCGACGCCTGATCCGGCGAGCGAGCGGCGATTGCCGATGACCGAGAAGGCACCGACAGGCAGTGGTTTCTCCGGTGCGCCGACCAGGCAGAGCGTTCCATCGAGGCGCAGCAGCTTAAGGTAGGCGTTTAGGTCGTGGTCGGCGGAGACGCAGTCGAGGATAAAGTCGAATTTGTCGGCGTGGGCAGCCATGGCGTCGGGGTCTTTGGTGATGACGACTTCGTTCGCGCCGAGGCGCCTGGCATCCTCGGCTTTACCGGCGGAGGTGGTGAAGAGCGTGGTTTCGGCACCCATGGCGTGGGCAAACTTGAGGCCCATGTGGCCGAGGCCGCCGAGGCCGACGATGCCGACCTTCGATCCCTTGCCTACCTTCCAATGACGCAGCGGCGAATAGGTGGTGATGCCGGCGCAGAGCAGGGGGGCGACGGCGGCGAGCTCCAACTTGGGCGAGATGGTGTGCACGTAATGCTCGGAGACGACGATGTTGCTGGAGTAGCCGCCGAAGGTGATGTTGCCCTCGTAATCCTTGGCGTTGTAGGTCTGGACGGATGGCTTGACGCAGAACTGCTCCATGTCGATCTTGCAGGGGTGGCACTCCATGCAGGAGTCGACAAGGACGCCGACCCCGGCGAGGTCGCCCTCTTTGAACTTCTTGACGGCGCCGCCTACCTTGGAGACGACGCCGACGATCTCGTGGCCGGGGACCATGGGATAGAGCGAGTTACCCCACTCGTTGAGGACCTGATGGATGTCGGAGTGGCAGATGCCGCAGAACTTGATGTCGATGGCGATATCGTTCGGGCCAGGGTCGCGGCGGTCGAAGGCGAAGGGAACGAGGGGCGAGGATTTATCGTGGGCGGCGTAGCCTTTAGATTGCATGGAGCTCCTTATGACGGTACGCGGATGAGATGAAGGCAGGGGCGGGGCGGATGCTTGGGATACGGGCTAGCGGAGGGTGAGGACGACGGGAGTGTGGTCGGAGGGGCGGAGCAGGGTGCGGGGTTCCTTGTCGATGGTGCAGGCTTCGAGGCGCGGGGCGAGAGCGGGGGAGAGCAGGAAGTGATCGATCCGGACGCCGCGGTTGTGCTCGAAGGACTGGCGGAAGAAGTCCCAGAAGGTGAAGAGGCCGGTTTCGCCGGGGTGGAGCGAGCGGAAGGCGTCGAGGTAGCCGAGGTCGAGGAGGGCGCGGTAGCGGGCGCGGGTCTCGGGCTGGAAGAGGGCATCGCGTGCCCAGGAGGCGGGCTTGTGGCAGTCGATGTCCTCGGGGATGACGTTGAAGTCGCCGCCGATGAGGGTGGGGATGGGGTCGTCGCGCCAGAGGGCGAGCTGGCGGAGGAGGCGGTCCATCCAGGCGAGCTTGTAGTCGAACTTGGGGGTGGCGATGGGGTTGCCGTTGGGGAGATAGATGTTGACGACGCGGAGGGGGTCTGCTTCGGCTCCGACGATCACTTCGAGGAAGCGGGCGTGGCTGTCGGTCTCGTCGCCGAGCAGGGTGGTGCTGACGGTTTCGATGGGATGGCGGGAGAGGGTGGCGACGCCGTTATAGGCCTTCTGGGTGACGGCGGCGCTCTGGTAGCCGAGCGCGGTGAAGAGTTCGGCGGGGAAGTCGGTGCCCTTGAGCTCCTGGAGGAGGAGAAGGTCGGGCTGGTGCACGCCGAGCCAGGCGATGACGTGGTCGAGGCGGGCGCGGATGGAGTTGACGTTCCAGGTGGCGA
>CAXTRY010000180.1:0-3894 GCA_964246805.1 uncultured Acidobacteriaceae bacterium | reverse complement strand
TGCGGCGACCCCACCGGCGCGCACACCAGACCACCCGTAATCGCCCCGCGCTGCTCCGCAATCTGGTTCGAGTACGCCAAATGTCCCTGCCCAAACCTGCCCAGCCGAGGAGACCGCACCGTCACCTCCCACGCCCGCACCAGCGCCCCATCCACCGTCACCGGGTAATAAATGCTCGAATCGCCGATATTCGAATGATCGAGAAAGTTGTTTACCCGCGTCTTGAACGTATCCGCGTCCACTACCCAGCCTCGAAACGGAATCTGCACCCCGAACTGATGCTCCTCGTCACGCTCCCCATGCAGCGGCTGAAAGTCCGTATCATTGGCCTGGGCAAACTGCACCACCGGCCCACTCGCCGTGAGCAGCGGTGGCGGCTGGTAAAACCGCCCATAGAAGCCACGAAACACCCAGTTCAGCCGAGGCACCCGCACCGCCGCCCCTACCCTCGGCGCGATCACGTTCTCCACAAACTGCCCCTGAAACCGCGTAGCTCGCACTCCACCAATCAGCGTCAACCACTCCGTCGCCTTCCAGTTGTTCGACACATACTCCTCGACAACCCCGCCGATCGCGCAGTCCGGGATCGAGAACGCATCTGCCCCCGAGCCATCGTTGAACACCGCTCCAAACAGATATCCATCTCGCTGCCCAAACCCATACACCCCTGCCTGCACCGTGTTCCGCGCCACTGTCCCCGTTACCGCAGCCTGGCCGCCGCCGTAGTCTGAAGTCCGGTCCGAGGTCGTCGCCACCGGCGTATCTCCCGCACCCGGCTGATATTGCGCCCGGTTGCGATGGTAAAACGGCGACACCTGCAACACCGTACTCGCCCCAAATGTATGAAGCCACGAAGCCGTCACCACAGCGTCCGACTCCCGCTGCCCGTCCCGCAGACCACTCGAATCGAACTGCTGGTTTTTAAAGCTGTTCGGATCGGGATCGTACGGGATCTGAAAGAAATCCTGCCGGACCTGCGCCACCGCGCGGAACTGATCTTTAGGCGTCCGGTTCCAAATCACTGACCCGAACTCGCCATAACCGTTCGCCGCATCGTGGTAAACCCGCCCGATCGGCGGTGCCAGCCCATAGTCGCTGCGATTGCCGCTCAAGCTCGCGTAGTAAGCCGCACGCTCCGTATGGTCGCCAAAACTCACCTGGTCGTTCGTTTGGAGGAAGCTTCCCGCGCTCAGCACCACCTCCGCCTCGCGGTCGCGCTCAAATCCAGTCCTTGGCACGACGTTGAAGACGCCATATGTCCGGTCGCCGACATCCGCCGTGTAGCTCCCCCGCTGCACCTCGATATAGTCGATGTCCTTCGGATCGATCTGCGCCCCCAGCGTACTTGCAATATTCGTGTTCGGAATCTCTACTCCGTCGATCAACCAGCTTACCTGGTGCCCGCCGCGAATATGCAACATATCGTGTGTCATATACGCGCCCGGCACAATGTCCGTTATCATCGCCAGGCTATTTGTCCGGTCCGCTCCAGGTGTCGCCGCGATCGCCGCCCGGTCGATCAGCACCGACGGCGTCACGCTGTCCACGCTCGCCGCCGCACCCTCAACCGTCACCTCCTCCCGCACCGCGCCCACCTGCAGCTCAAAGTGCAACACCGCCGACGTATCGCTCGCCAGCGTCAACGCCTGCCGCTCGGTCCCAAACCCCGCCCCGGCGACCGTCACGCGGTACTCGCCTAATGGCACCGTCGCAAACGTGAACCCGCCGTCCGGTCCCGTTACCGCCGTCTGCACAAAGCCCGAAGCCGCCGCATGGACCTCCACCCTCGCCCCCGCCACCGGCCGGTGCTGCGGATCATGCACCACTCCCCGCACCGCTCCAAAGATCGTCGCATATGCCGCGGAGGCACACACTCCCCACAACAGTCCGCATCCCACAAAGAATCGACGCACAGAAACTCCTTGCCTCAAAGGCAGTCCAATTGGCTGGCCTATAGGAGAAGCGGACGACCACCTCCACGACGGTTCATCGTCATGAGAAGAAGTCTGAACTAAACAGTCCGCCCTGATCCCTTAATCCGCCTTGATCGGTGTTAAGCCTTCAGCTGCACCGGAGGCCCACGCATCCCCCGGGTCTTCTCCCGCGCCATCCTGGCCCGAGCCATCGCCTGCGCCCGCAACGTCGGCTGGCTCACGACTCCGCCGAAGCGCAACGATCCGACCACGAACCCGACATAGCCGCCGCGCACCTGCACCGCCGCCGCAGGATAGGCGGGACACTTTGGAGCGCGCAACGCCAGGCCCGTCTTCCTCTGCATCCCACCAGTGCCCATCTCGGCACAGTGATGCGCGCCAGCCCGGCGGCAGCAGGCGGGCAACGCCGCATCGCCACTGAGCCCGAGCACCGGCGCGACCATCGGTAAGCCGAAGATCAACATCAGAAGGAAGCTAAGAAGGCGCTTCACACACCTATCCTAATCCAAGCCTGCGGAGTCACAAGCCACAAAGGATGGCCGTATGCTGGATTCAGACACGCGATGAACACGACACGTCGGATGACCTTCGCAAAACAGCTTCTTCTCCCCACCTTGCTCTTCCTAGTTCCCGCATCCGCTTGCCGCGCTCAACCTTCGCAGCAGTCCACCGCGCAGCCGCTGTCCAAAGCGAGAGTGATCGTCTTCGTCCACGGCCTCCACGGGGATCGCCAATCCTGGCGAGCCGCCAACGGCGCCTACTGGCCAGACATGATCCGCTCCGATCCGCATTTCGCCTTCTCCGACGTAGAAGTCGCCGAGTACCCTACGCCCTCCTCGAACGGCAAAATGTCGAGCATCCGGCTCGCCGACTTCCTCTGGACCACCCTACAGCAGAACCACGTTTGGGACCACCGCGAAATCGTCTTCATCGCCCACAGCCTCGGCGGCATCCTCGTCGAGGAGATGCTCTTGCGGCATCCCGCGGAAGCCGCCCGCGTCAAGTTCATCGTCTCCTATGGAACGCCGCACGAAGGTTCCACCATCGCCCGCGTGGCCTCTCTCTACGACAAAGACCCGCTGCTGAACGATCTCAGCGATGCCGGGGACAACACCTTTCTGACGCAGCTTGAAGACAGCTGGCGCGGCCACGACACCGTCAACGGCATCCATCGCTTCTGCGCCTATGAGTCCGAAGACACGCGACCGGAAGGCGGCATCGGCCGCTATCTCAAGACCCATGCGCGCGTCGTCAGCTACTTCAGCGCCACCTACGGCTGCGACGTCACCACGCCCCCGCGCGAGATCCACGCCGACCACATTGGCATGATCAAACCGCCAGACCGCAAGTCTGCCGCCTATGACTTCTTCCTTCGCGTCTACCGCGACAACCCCGTCCTCGAAGAACACCTCGTCACCCGCAGCAACGGCGTCACCGGGCTCGAAGCCACCTGCGACCAGACCAAGGAGGACCTCGATTTCCAGGTTCCCATAGCCCTCGACAGCGCCCTGCACGAGCGCGTCGTCGCCGCCACCGCAGCCCTCGTCGCCACGCACGACATCCGCAACGTCAATCCCAGCCCCCCGGCCGTCACCCACATCGACCCCAACGGCACCGCCCATATCCACTACGGCTTCAGCGGCCCCAGCAAGAAGCTCTTCGTCTGCTACGGCACCGCCCGCGCCTCTGTCCAGGTCCAGTTCTCCATCGCCCAGCAGCTCCCCCTACGCGAACCGTAAGCTTGCCTCTTGCTTGTCATTACCGAACGGAATCGGCGTTCGCCCTTACCCTTCTGTTTGTTAGTTCGAAGGAAAGCCGCTTTGCCGTTGCCGTTCTGTTTGTCATCCCGAAGGGAATCTGCGTCTCCAGCCTCCACGCACACGCAGCCCTACCGCGGCATATCTCGATGCGCCGTCTTCACCCGGTACCCCATCGCCCCCAGCCGCGTCTTCATATCCTC
>CAXTRY010000179.1:0-3946 GCA_964246805.1 uncultured Acidobacteriaceae bacterium | reverse complement strand
ACCGCCGGTCGAACCGCCATGCAGTCCTCCTGAGGAAATGTTGTGCTCGGTTGAAAGGATTTTCCAAAGTACACAGGCAGAGCCTTGGGCTATACTGAGCGGGTCTGGTGTTCGGGAAGACGGTGTGAGTCCGTCGCTACCCCGTAGCTGTATGCGCCGAGATGGGAGCAAGTTGTTGAAAGCCACTGGGACGCGAGTTCTGGGAAGGCCGCTCCTTATCGTTGAAGCGTGAGTCAGAAGACCGGCCGGACAGAGTACGGGCTTGTATCAGCTTCGCGAGGAGAGCTGAAGAGCATACCGCGCGCGTGACGCGGGTCTTGAACGGCCCGCGCGATCCACGGCGTTGTCGGCTGCCTAATTATTGATTCCCGCTCTTGCTCCGGTGCGTCGACGCGCCCGAGGGAGCGTTCCATGCGGCAGGGTAAAGGCGTATCGGTCGTTTTGGTGTTGGGTGGCGTTCGCAGCGGCAAGAGCCGGTTCGCGCAACGGGTTGCGGACGTTCCGGGCCGGGTTACATTTATCGCCACGGCCCAGGCGGTGGACGAGGAGATGCGGCGGAAGATCAGCCGGCATCGGGGGGAGCGTCCGGCGCACTGGCGGACGGTTGAAGAGCCGCTTCGTCTGGGGGCGGTTCTACGGGAAGCGGCGCAGCGTTCGGACAGGGTGCTGGTGGACTGCCTGACGCTGTTTACGACGAGCCTGCTTGACGCTTACGCGGAGGACGAGTCGGGACTGGAGGCGGAGATCGACGCGCTTTGCGAGGCTCTGCGCGGGGCGGCGTGCACGATCGTGCTGGTGTCGAACGAGGTGGGGAGCGGCGTGGTGCCCGCCTTTGCGTCGGGGCGGCGATTTCGCGACCTGGCGGGAGAGATTAACCAGCGCGTCGCGGCGATAGCGGATTGCGTGGTGATGATGGTGGCGGGGCTGCCGCTGGCGCTGAAGGGGATGCCGCCGGAGGTGTCGCAATGAGGGCGGGCTTCGCGGCTTCAATCGCGAACGTGCCGGATGTCCGAAGAGGCACGGCGGCGCGTTTCGCGCGGTGGATGGCGGCTGTCGTGCTCGTTTGCGCGCCCTGGGCGTTTGCGGAGCGCGTGGTGGTGGATGAGGCGGGAAGGAAGGTCAGCGTTCCCGATCATCCGGGGCGGATCATCTGCCTGGTGCCGAGCGTTACGGATATTGTGTTTTCAATCGGCGGCGGAGCGGAGGTGGTGGCGATCAGCGACTATGTACAGTACCCCGCCGCGGCCAAGAGCAAGCCGAGTGTAGGTTCCATCCTCGACCCGTCGATCGAAGCAATTTTGGCGCTGCGCCCGGATTTGATCCTGGGTCAGCCGCATTTGAATCAGCAGGCGACTCTGGATCTACTGCAACAGCGCGGCATACCGGTGTACCTGGTGGAGGCGCATGGTGTCGCGGGGATTCTGCGCTCGATCGTCAGCATCGGGCAGGCGCTCCATCGCGAGACGCAGGCGGACGCGGAGGTGACGCGTTTGACCGAGAGGATCGACGCGGTGCGGGCAAGGGTGCGGGGAAAGCCGGTCGTCGAGGTGTTGATGCCGGTGTCGTATGATCCCGTGATTACGATCGGGCGCGGCGCGTTTATCACGGAGATGATCGCGCTCGCGGGTGGCCGGTCGATTACGGACGACATTGCTCAGGAGTGGCCGCAGATCACGCTGGAGGCGGTGGTGGCGCGCTCGCCGCGGGCGTTGCTGATGATGCGGGGCGGGCATACGACGATGGCTAGCCTAAAAGATCGGCCGGGATGGAACATGCTGCCGGCGGTCCGTGCCGGTCGTGCTTACTTCGTCGACCAGCGGGTCGAGCTTCCAAGCCCGGTGGCGATCGATGCCCTGGAGGAGCTCGCCAGACAATTTCATCCGTGAGTGGAGCGCGTTGCTCTACTTGAAACTATTCCTTCAACCAGCAGGGTGTCGGGAAGCGCGGTGCGAATCCGCCACTACCCCGTAACTGTAAGCGCCGAGAAGCCATGCAAGCACGTTAACGTCACTGGAGCGTTCGCTCTGGGAAGACAGCATGGATTCATTGACTCGCAAGCCAGGAGACCGGCCCTGCCGCCAGTACGTCCCGAGGGGGGAACCATGTATTTTGCAGCGAGTGCATTTTTGTTTGTTCGACAATATTGTGCGGGGAGAGCCGGGCGGCGGCGTTTGTTCGCGGAGATGCTTTTTGTGTTTTCCGCCGCGTGGATTGCCGCTCCGGCCGCGGCTCAACAAGTGGCGGAGAAGGCAGCCGCCATGGTGCACGGGGTGGTGCGCGATCCCTTGGGAGCGATCGTCGTCGGCGCTTCGGTGCAGGCGGTGGAGGGGGATCGCATCGTGGTGAGCGGCGTTTCAGGGGACGATGGGCGGTTCGCGCTGAGCCTGCCCGGGGCTGGCCGGTACAGCTTACGGGTGGAGGCCGCGGGCTTTAAGGTGGCCGCCACGCCCCGGAGCTACTATAAGCAGAACGCCGGCGAAGCGGTGGACGTGACGCTCGCAATCGACAGTTTCTCGCAACAGATTACGGTGGTGGCGACGGGGACGCCGGTGCCGGAGGCGCAGCTGGGAGCGTCGGTTGCGGTGCTGCCGGCGAGTGAGTTCCGGGACCAGTTGGAGGTGCAGCAGCCGCTTCGCCTGTTGCCAGGCGTGCAGGTGACACAGGTTGGCCAGATGGGGGGCACGGCGGGGCTTTCGATTCGCGGGGGAACGACGGATGCGAATAAGGTGCTGATTGATGGCGTTCCGGCGAACGCGATCGGCGGCGGAGTGGAGTTCGCGAACATCGCGACGGTGGGGATCGATTCGATCGAGGTGCTGCGCGAACCGGATAGCGCGCTGTATGGATCGGACGCGCTGGCCGGCGTGGTGAGCCTGGCGACGGCGCATGGCACGACGCCGTTGCCGCGATTTACCTATGCGGGGGATGCGGGCAACTTCCACACCTATCGTGATGAAGCGACGGCGGGGACGGTCTTCCGTCAGTTCGACCTATACTCCGCCTTCGCCCGCGTGGATACGCGCAACAATCTTCCGAACAGCGCTTTCCATAACGGCACCTATGCGGGGAACTTCGGCTGGGCACCGAACGCGGCGAACGATCTTCGGTTTACCGTGCGGCATCTGGTGGTTTCGGGCGGGCAGCCGAACGCGATCGATCTGTACGGCATTGCGGATGATGGACAACAGCGGGAGCGGGATAACACCTATAACGCGGCGTGGAACAACCAGACGACGGCGAAGTGGCACAACCGGATTCGTTATGGGGGATCGCGGCAGAATGGGGTGTATACGGAGTTCGGCGCGACAGGCCTGCCGGACGTCCTGAACCCCGGGGTCTTCGATGGCGCGCCGGTCGCGATCTCCGGCGCGAATGGCTATACCGTGCGCGGGCAGGCGCAGTTTCAGTACAGCGCGGGCCTGTCGCAGGCTCTTTCGACCACCAATCGCGACTTCGTCGACGCGCAGACGGATTACCGGATCGGTGCTCATCTGGTAGCGCTGGGCGGGTTCAAGTTTGAGGAAGAAAAAGGCAGTTCGGTGAGTGTCGGCTATACACCGAATGCGATCCAGCGCGGAAATTACAGCTATACGGTTCAGTTTATGGGCGATGTGCGGAACCGGCTCTTTTACAATCTCGGCACGGGTATGGAAGAGAACGGATTGTTCGGGTTTGCCGGTACGCCGCGCACCTCGCTGGCGTATTATCTGATCCGGCCATCGGCGGCTGGATTCTGGAGCGGAACGAAGCTGCGCGGCAGTTTCGGCAAGGGCATCAAGGAGCCGGGCGTGTATCAGCAGGCGAACTCACTCTACGGGGTGCTTTTGTCGCAGCCCGGCGGGGGTGCGTTGATCGCGCAGTATCAAGTGACGCCGCTAGGCGCGGTCAACTCACGGACCTTCGATGGCGGGGTCGATCAGGAGTTGCTGCACGGGCGGGCGCGGGT
>CAXTRY010000178.1:0-3959 GCA_964246805.1 uncultured Acidobacteriaceae bacterium | reverse complement strand
ATCTCCCCCAGCACAATATCGATGCTTCCAATCACACTCACCACATCCGCCAGCAGCCGTCCCTTGCACATCGTCTCAAGCGCCTGCAAGGTGGCGAACGATGGGTTGCGCATGTGGACGCGGTAGGGTTTGGCGGTGCCGTCCGAGACGACGTAGTAGCCCATCTCGCCGCGGGGGGATTCGATGGCTTGGAAGACCTCGCCGGCGGGGACGGCGAAGCCCTCGGTGACGATCTTGAAGTGGTGGATCATCGACTCCATTTCCGTTTTCATCTTTTCGCGGTCGGGGAGGACGATCTTGGGGGCGTCGGCGGTGATGCGGCCGGCGGGCATGCCGTCGAGGGCCTGTTGGGCGATCTTGACCGACTCGCGCATCTCCTGCATGCGGACGACGTAGCGCGCCCAGACATCGCCGACGTCCGAGATGGGGACGGCAAACTGGAACTTTTCGTACCCGGAGTAGGGCATGTCGCGGCGGAGGTCCCAGTCGACGCCCGAGGCGCGGAGCGGCGGCCCGGTGACGCCGAGCGCGATGCCGTCGGCGGGCGAGAGGTAGCCGACCCCCTTCAGCCGGCCCATCCAGATGGGATTGCCGGTGAGCAGGTTCTCGTACTGGTCGATGCGCGAGGGCATGATGTTGAGGAAGTTCTGGACTTGCGCGTAGAAGTCGAGCGGCGGCTCGACCGAGAGGCCGCCGATGCGGAAGTAGCTCGTCATCATGCGCTGACCGGAGACGTTCTCGAAGATGCGCATCAGCTCTTCGCGCTCGCGGAAGCAATAGAGAAACATTGTCAAAGCGCCGATATCGAGGGCGTGGGTGCCGAGCCAGACGAGATGGGACTGGAGGCGGGTGAGCTCGTTGAGCAGGACGCGGTGGTATTGCGCGCGCTCGGGGATTTCAAGGCCCAGCAGTTTCTCAACCGCCAGGCAGTAGCAGAGATTGTTCGACATCGGCGAGAGATAGTCGATGCGGTCGGTGAGGGGGACGACCTGCTGGAAGAACTTGGCCTCGCAGGTCTTCTCGATGCCGGTGTGGAGATAGCCGATGTCGGGAGCGCAGGCGACGACGGTCTCGCCGTCGATCTCCAAGACGAGCCGGAGCACCCCGTGAGTAGACGGGTGCTGGGGACCCATGTTGAGGATCATGGTCTTGTCGGCCGAGGCGTCCGTGGAGGCGTTGTGGCGGTGCGCGTCGGCGATGAGATCCTTGACGCCGGGATTGACGGCGTCGGCGAGATCGTGCTCGGCGAGCTTGGAGTGGTCGATGTTTTCTTCGATAACAGGCGGCATTAGCGGTAGCCCTCGACGGGGTAGTCTTTGCGGAGCGGATGGCCCTGCCAGTCTTCCGGCATCATGATGCGGACCATGTTGGGGTGGTTGGCGAAGGAGACGCCGAAGAGGTCGAAGATCTCGCGCTCGTAGAAGTTGGCGGAGGGCCAGACGGGCGTGATGGTATCGATCGACGGGGTGTCGCCGTCAAGTCGAGCGAGTAGACGGACGCGGGCTTTGAGGCCGTGCGAGAGGATGTGGTAGGTGATCTGGAAGCGCGGCTCGGAGGGGTACCAGTCGACGGCGGTGACGTCTTCGAGGAAGTTATACCCGGCGGATTGGACGGCGCGGGTGGCGGCGACGATGTTTTCGGGCGCGACGGTGAGAGTGAGCTCGGCGCGGTCATACTTGGCGTCGGTGGCGAGGTCGGCCAGCGCGACGACGGCGGGGTTGCCGGGATGGGCGGCGAAGACGGCTTCCTTGTCGCGCAGGGCGGAGGAGGGATCGTAGAGCTTCGGTTCGCGTTTGGAGTCTTCCAGTTGGCCGCTCATGATTAGAGGTCTCCCTTGTCGTTGGCCCAATCGAGGATGCCCTTCTTCCAGACGTAGAAGAGGCCCACGGCGACGAAGCCGATGTAGACGAACATCTCCCAGAAGCCGAACATCTTCGATCCGGTGATGGCGGGGAGCTGCCGGAAGATGACGGCCCAGGGAAGCATGAAGACGGCCTCCACATCGAAGAGAATGAACAACATGGCGACCATGTAGAAGCGGACGGAGAAGCGTCCGCGGGCGTCGCCGATGGGATCCATGCCGCACTCGTAGGCGCCGCCCTTGGTGCGGGAGCGTTTGTGCTTGCCGATGAAGAACGACGCGCCCACCATGCCGCCGGCGACGCCGAGCGCGACCAGGATTTGCAGGACGAGCGGGAGATAGTTCCATATGTAGGGGTATGTCTGCATGGCAAGGCGTTTCTCCCAGATTCGACTGTAGGAGCGTCGCTGGCAAGAGTCAAGGAGCGGAACGGCGGTCTGTCGGTGTTATCGAAGCAAGCTTCCGTAAAAGGCGATGACGGGGCCGCCGAAGAGCGCGGTCACCAGCCCGGCGGCCGAGAGGAAGCTGCCGAAAGGGAGCGCGGTCGCGGCTTGGGCGCGACCCCGGGCGACCAGGAAGAGGGCGTAGACGGTGGCGAGGAGCGTTCCGAGGAAGAGCGTCAGCACGGCAGGCCAGAAGCCGAGAAAGCCGGCGATCATGGCGAGGAGTTTGACGTCTCCGAGGCCCATGCCTTCGCGGTGGCGTAAGGCTTTATAGACAGCGCGGATGAGGAGGAGGATCGCCGCCGCGCCGACGACCGAAATAAGCCAGACGCCGAGGAGATGTTCGGGGCCGGTCAGGAAGATGTTGCCCTGGCTGGCGAAGCTGCCGGGAGAGCGCAGGCGGAGCTGCTTGGTGGAGTTAAGGACGATCTGGTCTTCGTCGCCCTGGAGGAAGAAGGCGCGGATGCAGGTCAGAAAGAAGCTGGTGGCGATGCCGGTGAAGGTGAAGGCATCGGGGAGAAGGTGGGTCTGCCAGTCCATGACGAGGAGGCCGATGAGGAGGAAGCCGAGGATGGCGACGGTAAGTTTCTCGATTGTAAAGCTGGTAAGAAGGTCAATTCCTCCCGAGGCACTTGGATGCAACCGTCGCGGCATCCGTAAAAACCCAATTACCAACCGGGGTATATACGTATATGTCGCCACCCCCATGAACCAAAATCCGACTGCCAGCTCGACGAGCGGATACTGTCGGGAGATATGTGCCTTGCAGTCGCGGCAGCGGCCGTTGAGCAGGAGCCAGCTGAGGACGGGAATGTTGTCGTACCAGCGGATCTGGTGGTTACAGTCTGGGCAACGGGAACGTGGAGTGACGATGGATCCGCCTTTGGGCAGACGGGCGATGCAGACGTTGAGGAAGCTTCCGAAGAGAAGGCCTAAGAGAAAAGCGGCGGCCTCTATTGTCAAGAGCAGGGTCACGGTTGAAGTATACGTTTCGGCTAGAACTCGCCGTGGAGCTTCACGCTGAGGATGTTGACGGGGCCGCGATCGCGATTGAAGGCCGGATTGGCGATGCGCTGGTAGTCGCCCGAGAGCCAGTAGGATTTGTGCAGGTTGAGGCTGTAGAAGAGGTCGAAGGCCGTCTCCGCGCCGGTGTGGGTCAGCTTGCCGTCGCCCACGAAGCCGTCGATGCCGCCGAGGGCGAGATAGCGTTTGTGGGGGTCGGACGCCCAGCCGTAGGTCAGGCCGAGTCCAGTGACATCGCGGGTGCGGTGCCAAAGGGTGCCTTTGGCGAGCGCACCGACGGTGGCGGAGCGGTCGGAGGCACTGTACGCGTCGACCTCGGTTTTTCCGTCGGAGTACATCGCGCGGCCGAAGATACCAATGCCGCTGGCGACATATTGCTCGGCAAAGACGCCAATGCCTTTCTTGACGTTGGAGCGGCGGACCCAGCAGAGGTCGGGGGCGGTGGCGTTGTTGGAGCCGTAATTGAAGCTGGTGCAGCTAGCGGCGTTCTCGGCGGGATTGGCTTGAAAGGCGGCGATGGCCTCGCTGAAGCTGCCGATGTTCTCGCGGTTGCGGTAGCCGAGGATGCGGACGAGGCCTTCATTCGAGCCGATCTGGTGGTGGTGTTCGATCTCGGCCTGGTCGCCGTGATA
>CAXTRY010000177.1:0-4016 GCA_964246805.1 uncultured Acidobacteriaceae bacterium | reverse complement strand
CTCCCCGAGGCTCTGGTGGTGCAGGCGCGGTAGCTCTATAGTTGGCGGATGGACCGTGATATGAAGAGAGTAGACGGGATCGATCTCTTGCGCGGACTATCGATCGTCTTTGTGTTGATGAACCATGTAAACATGCGGCTGCTAGGGGCTAACGTGCCGTATCTCGCGGGACTGCCGGAGCAACTGACGTATACGCTGGTATGGAACGGGCAGTTTGCGGTGCAGATATTCTTTGTGATTTCCGGTTATCTGATTACATCTACAAGTATTCGTCGCTGGGGCGGGCCTGAGACGCTACAGCCGGGCAGGTTCTATTGGCTACGGTTTGCGCGCATCGCCCCGCTGATGATCTTGCTCTTAGTTATTTTAAGTGGGTTGCATGCGACGGGCGTTCCGAGCTATGTCGTTTCAGCTAAGACAGGTGGGCTGGGCAGGGCATTGGTCGCGGCACTTACCTTCCACATTGGATATCTGGAAGCTACGCGAGATTATCTGCCGGGTAACTGGGATATTCTTTGGTCGCTTTCGGTGGAAGAGATGTTTTATCTATTCTTTCCGCTGGTAGCCCGGGTGCTAAGGAAGCGATGGTTGCTGATGGCGTTGCTTATCTGCTTTATCGCGGCGGGACCATTTGCGCGAATGAAGGCGTTCAATCCCAATCCTGTATGGCGGGAGTATTCCTATCTGGGCGGAATGGACGGGATTGCGCTTGGATGTCTTACCGCCATGTTGCTGGCCGGCAAGCGGCTTTCACGGCGGTGGATTTACCTGTGCGGGATTGCCGGAGCCAGCCTGTTGATATTTAGTCTGGGATTTTCCGTACAAGCTTATAAGTTTGGGCTCGGCAGGAACGGCTTGAACTTTACCGTGCTTGCGGCGGGAGTGTGTTTGGCGATTGCGGCGGCGGTACAGTCCGGATGGCTGGCCTCGCGTGCATTGTCGCCGCTGTTAGAGCTCGGGCGGCGCAGTTATGAGGTTTACCTGACACATATGTTTGCCGTGCTGGCATTGTTTGCAATTTTTGTACGCTTTGGCAAGCCGCTGCGGGCTGTTCCTGTATTGTTTGTCGCGGCAATCGTGGTATCGGGTTTACTGGGCTGGTGTGTCGCGGTGGTTTACACGGAGCCGATGAACCGGTTGATCCGGAGGCGCGGTGCCCAGCGGGGAACGCCGGCATCGACGGGATGAACACAGCATCGGCGGTGGAGGGCACGATGCACCGTTCAGCAGCGGCCAACGTCTATACTTTCAATATGGCGACTCCCCTTCCCACGACACTTGGCGCACTGCGCGCTAGCGAATACACACCTGCAAAATTGGCCCGGACGGTGAAAGACGAGCTGCGCGAGAACCTGATTGCGCGCCTGCGGGCGAAAGGAACGGGCGACGAGCCGCTCTTTCCGGGGATCGTGGGGTACGAGGATACGGTCATCCCGCAGATCGTGAATGCCGTGCTGTCGAAGCACAACTTTATTCTGCTGGGGCTGCGCGGGCAGGCCAAGTCGCGCATTCTAAGGGCATTGACGACGCTGCTCGATCCGGTGTCTCCGTATGTGGCGGGGTCGGAGCTGCGCGACAATCCGTATGCGCCGCTGTCGAAGTTCTCGCGCGACCTGATCGCGAAGATGGGCGACGAGACGCCGATCGCGTGGATGGCGCCGGACGACCGATACGTCGAAAAGCTGGCGACGCCCGACGTGACAGTGGCCGACCTGGTGGGCGACATCGACCCGATCAAGGCGGCGCGCTCGAACCAGGACCTCGGCTCAGAGCTGACAATGCACTACGGGCTGTTGCCGCGCGCGAACCGGGGCATCTTCGCCATCAACGAGGTGCCGGACCTGGCGGGCAAGATCCAAGTGGCGCTGTTCAACATCATGCAGGAGGGCGATGTCCAGATCAAGGGCTACCCGGTGCGGCTGAAGCTGGACGTAGCCATCGTGTTCTCGGCCAACCCGGAGGACTATACGGCGCGTGGCAAGATCGTGACGCCGCTCAAGGATCGTATCGGTTCGGAGATTCGGACGCATTATCCGGAGAGCGTCGAGGATGCGATCGCGATCACGACGCAGGAGGCCTGGGCGTCGCGCGCGTCGTCGGACATCCAGATTCCGCACTACATCCGCCAGATCGTCGAGCAGATTGCGTTTTCAGCGCGTGAAGATAAGAAAGTCGACAAGCGCTCGGGCGTGTCGCAGCGGCTACCCATCTCGACCATGGAACTGGTGGTGTCGAACGCGGAGCGACGGGCGTTCCTGCATGGCGAGACGCTGGTGGTGCCGCGCGTGGGCGACATCTACACCGCGCTGCCGGGCATCTCGGGAAAGATCGAGCTGGAGTACGAGGGCGAGATGCGCGGGGCGGACACGGTGATCCGGGAGATCATCCGCGCGTCGGTCGCAACGGTCTTCGACCAGTACTTCAAGGAGACAAACACGCAGCAGATTGAGCAATGGTTCAATCTGGGCGGTACGGTGCAGTTGAACGACGCGCAACCGGCGGCGGGATCGCTCGACGAGCTGAAGCAGATACAGGGCCTGTTCGAGAAGTTGTCGCCGCTCCAGGTGAACGCGAAGGCCAAGCCGGAGATCGCGGTGAGCGCGGCGGAGTTCCTGCTGGAGGGCATGTACGCGCACAAGCGGCTGAGCCGGACGGAGGAGCGGGCGTTCTCGGCTGGCGAGAAGAAGCAGCGGAACAACGACGCGGCGAACTACGCCGAGAAGATGCGGGAGCGGGAGTTCGGCGAGGAGCCGAAGAACCGGACCAGACGGGGCTTCAATTAAGAGCGTCGTCGCGGAACCACTGAAGCCGTGTCCTAAGGGTATGAAAACGGGATGTATCATCGGCAGATCACGTCATTTCTGCTGAGGTTACATCGATGCGTCTCCGCCTGATCTCCGTTCTGTTGTTTGCCTGTGTGTCTCTCCCGGCTCAGACGAGCCAGCCCAGCCTTCCGAGTTTGGCCACGCCGGCGCTCTCACCCGATGGCAAGGAGATCGCGTTCGCCTCCGGTGGGGACCTGTGGACGGTGCCCGCGGGCGGTGGCGAGGCGCGACTACTGGTGACGGATCCGGCGGACGAGTCTCGGCCGCTGTACTCGCCGGATGGGACGAAGCTGGCGTTTGTCTCGACGCGCACGGGTGCGGGCGACATCTATGTGCTCACGCTCGCAACGGGGCAGTTGCAGCGGATCACCTACTCGGATGCGCCCGACAATCTGGATGCGTGGTCGCGGGATAGTAAGTGGCTGTACTTTACTTCGTCGGCGAATGATGTGCAAGGGCAAGGCGACATCTTCCGCGTGGCGGCAACCGGTGGTACGCCACTCGAAGTAAGCCGGGAGCGGTATCTGGGCGAGTTCGAGTCGGCTCCGTCGCCTGATGGGGCGCAGATTGCGCTGGTGGCGAAGGGGATCAGCAGCGGGCAGTGGTGGCGCAACGGTCACGCGCATATCGACGAGACGGAGGTGTGGCTGCGGCCTGTGGCGAGCGCGACCTACAAGCGGCTGCTGCCCCCGGACGCGAAGCACGCCTGGCCGATGTGGTCGGCGGATGAGCGGACGCTCTTTTTCATGTCCGACAAGAGCGGCGCGGAAAATATCTGGGCCATGCCCGTGGCCGGTGGAGAAGCCAAGCAGGTGACGCGGTTCACCTCGGGGCGAGTGCTTTGGCCTGCGATCAGCTATGACGGAAAGACGATCGTCTTTGAGCGCGGGTTTGCGATCTGGCGACTGGATGTGGCGTCGGGCAAGGCGGCGAAGGTGGACGTGACGCTACGCGGCGCACCGAACTCACCGGGCGTGACGCGGCTGCAGCTTTCGTCGTGGAATGGGATGGCGCTGGCTCCCGACGGGAAGAAGGTGGCGGTGTTGGGGCATGGCGAGGTTTTTGCAGCCTCGGCAAAGGATGGCGGCGAGGGGCTACGTTTGACGCACACGGATGCGGCGGAGTTCGACGCGGACTGGTCGCCGGATTCGAGCCATGTAGCGTACCGAAGCGAGCGGGATGGGGCGTCGA
>CAXTRY010000176.1:0-4023 GCA_964246805.1 uncultured Acidobacteriaceae bacterium | reverse complement strand
CCCCAACCCCACCACCAACACCCGCTTGCCCCGCAACTCCATCATCGCCATGCGTACAGCCTAATGCATTGCGACAGCGTCTCTCCATTTCGCCTCTGGTATCGTGGACTCAGGCGGGAGGACGTGATGCGCAAGGCAATTCTGGTGGAGATCGACCGAACCGGCCACATCCATCCCCTGGGACCAGCTACAACCATCCCGGAAGGCCGGGCCATTCTGACCTGGCCGGATGAAGACGATGACCCGAACCTCCCTCTGCTCCTGTCCGAAGCGGCCTTCTCGAAAGAGTTGTTCAATGAAGAAGAGGATGCCGCGTGGGCTCATTTGCAGCCGGTCAAGTAGTCCTTCTGGCGTTTCCATACTCTGACCTCACGCGGGACGAACCGCGTCCTGTGCTCCTCGTCGCCTATGCAGGTCGTCAGGATTGGATAACCTGCCTGATCACCAGCAATCCTTACGCCGACTCTCGAGCAGTCACGCTCACAGAAGATGACTTTGTCGCCGGAGGCTTGCGGCTGACGAGCTACCTGCGTCCGGGAAAACTCTTCACCGCAAACGAGTTGATCCTAGGGGAACATCTGGGCACGTTGAGAGACGAAACGCTTGAAAAAGTACGGGCTACACTAGTCGCCGTCATTCAGGGCGAAGCTTCCACCTAGCCGCCACCAGCTTTGCCGGCAGACTTTAGAAGCGTTCCTTTTTGGCTCAGATTCATCACCCTTCTAACTGCGTCTGGGTAGGGATGGTTCTCAAGCTTGGGTCTAGCGCCATTTGCGGTTGGAATAGCTGCAATCAGCATTGCTTCCACTTCCGCACGGTGCTTTGCATCTTCAACAACAAACACTGAGAAGTAATTCCAAAACAAATCGTGCTTCGATCCGGGCCTTCGTGCGTGCGCATAAAGGCGACTGTTCAGACGTGCGGCCTTACCAATATAGTAAGGCCGATCATCACGATAAAGGATGTAAACGCCCGGACGCTGGAGTATCTCTAGTGTTCTTGCCACGTTAACAGGCTTACCATTGGACCGCTCAATCTTGTGGTTGTATATTTCCCGAGGGTACATCCGGGCAAACTGAGCGATTATGGTTGGTAGCCCCAAACTGTTGTTCTGCTTAGCGATGTTCTTACCCACGAGCATGATACCTCACCTCACCTCACCTCACCTCACCTCAACTTCAGCGTAGTCAGCGCCAACAGCGCAAACACCAGCGCCAAAATCCAAAATCGCGCAATCACCTTAGACTCCGACCAGCCCCCCAGCTCAAAATGATGGTGCAGCGGAGCCATGCGGAATATCCGCTTCTTATTCCGCAGCTTATAACTCCCCACCTGCAGCATCACGCTCACCGCCTCCATAATAAAAACGCCCCCAATAAATGGCAGCAGCAACTCCTGCTTGATAATGACCGCCACCGTCCCGATCGCGCCCCCCAGCGCCAGACTGCCCACGTCGCCCATAAACACCTCCGCCGGGTGCGCGTTGTACCAAAGAAAGCCGATGCTCGCCCCCACCATCGACCCGCAGAAGACCGTCAGCTCGCTCACCATCGGCATTCGTTGCAGCTCCAGATAATCCGAGAACACCACGTGCCCGCTCACATACGTCAGCACCGTCAGCGCGCCGGCCGCGATGATCGTGCACCCGATCGCCAACCCGTCCAGCCCGTCCGTCAGGTTCACGGCGTTCGACGAAAACGTAACCACCAGCATCACAAACACGATGAACGGGATGAACGCCAGCCAGTGCATATGCGGCACATGCCCCATCCACTCCCACACCAGGTCCGGCCGCAAATTCTTCAAAAACGGCACCACCAGCCGCGTCGAATACTCCCCCTTGGCCTCCATCAGCATCAGCGCCACGCCGATCAGCCCACCCGCCAGAAACTGCAGGCCCAGCTTCTGCCGTGCCGACAAACCCTTGTTATTCCGCCGCACCGTCTTCGTATAATCATCCGCAAACCCGATCGCCCCGAACGCCAGCGTCGACAGCATAATCAACCACACAAACGGGTTCGACAGGTCGCTCCACAACAGCGTCGGCACCAGGATCGAGATGCAGATCAGCACCCCGCCCATCGTCGGCGTGCCCCCCTTCTTCTGGTGCGACTGCGGCCCGTCCTCGCGGATATACTGCCCGATCTGGAACTCGCGCAGCCGCTCAATCACGAACGGCCCGATCAGCAGCCCGATCAGCAGCGCCGTCAGGCTCGCAAACACCGTCCGAAACGTCAGATAGCGAAAGATCCGGAACATCCGGAAGTAAGGAAACAGCTTCTGGTACAGCAGCCAATAGAGCAAACGCGCGCCTCAAAACCCCGCTGGGTCAAGCTCATCTTAACAGTCCGTTTCAACGCCATGGGTAGATGAGAAGATAACCCATGGCCGCGCCACGCTCCATCGTCGTCGTGCCCTGCTACAACGAAGCCGCGCGCCTCCGCGCCGATGCCTTCGCCGCCTTCCTCGATCACCCCCACAGTGCCGCCACCCACCTCCTTTTCGTCAACGATGGCAGCCGCGACGCCACTCTGGCCGTTCTCCAGTCACTCCACGCCCGTTTTCCCACCCGCACCGCCATCCTCGATCAGCCCGTCAATCGGGGCAAGGCGGAGGCCGTGCGCGCCGGGATGCTCCACGCCCTCGCCCAGCCCGGCTGCACCCTTACCGGCTTCTGGGACGCCGACCTTGCCACCCCACTCGCACAAATCCCCGACCTCGCCGCCGTCCTCGCCCAACAGCCCCACCTCGCCATGGTCTTCGGCGCGCGCGTCCGCCTCCTGGGCCGCGACATCCACCGCCAGCCCCTCCGCCACTATCTCGGCCGCTGCTTCGCCACCGCCGCCTCAAAAGTTCTGCGCCTGCCGATCTACGATACGCAATGCGGCGCAAAACTCTTCCGCGCCACCCCTCAACTCCGCGCCGTCCTCGCCGAGCCCTTCCAGTCCCGCTGGATCTTCGACGTCGAGATACTCGCCCGCTTCATGGACCTCCATCGCGCCACGCCCAACCTCATGCGGACCCTCATCTACGAGTACCCGCTGCCCTCCTGGCGCGATGTCGCCGGCTCCAAGGTCCATCCGCTCGATTTTTTCCGCGCATTCGGCGAACTCCTCCACATCCGCCGGCGCTATCTCACCCGCTGACGTCCATGGCTATAACCCGTTCTCCAGCGCAAAACACAGCGCATCCGCCGCCAGCATCAGCTCCCAGGCCATATGCGGGTCGCCCGCCGCCTCCAGCCCTCGCCGCACCAGCTCCTCCGCCGCCGGAAACACGTCTGTCCCCTTCCCGCGCTTTCCACCCTCCAGAGTCTTCAGTCGCCCACTCGTCTCCGCCGCAAAGCTCTCGAGCCAGGGCCCACGCGGCGGTTCCACCTTCTCCCGATGCTTGTGCCGCGCGTCGTACAATCCCGCCATCGCCAGATGCTCCGCCGCCCGCAGCAGCCCCACCGAGCGCGGCACCGTCGCCTCGTCCCCCTCACCCTCCAGCGCCTTCTCGTACAACTTCGTCCCGCGCTTCAGCAGTTCGCGCAAATCTTCGCCGCTCCCCTTCTCCATCAGCGAGATCACCACCGCCGCCCGCTGCATATGGTGAAACGCCGTCCGCAATCCATCCTCCGAAGCAGCCATTTGCCTTGCTCCCACCGTCTTCTCACCCGCATGTTTAGCCGCTTTCTTCGCGTGCTTCGTCGCAGCCTTTTTCGCGTGCTTCCCCAACGCCCGCGGTTCCTTCACCACAACCGCTTTCACTCCACTCCGTGCCAGTTCCTTTGCCATGCCTCTATGATGCCTCCCCTGCGCATCGGGTGCCCCATATCTCCACTTTGAGAGATGGGTGATTGGATAAGGCGTGTCTTAGCCCAACACCTCAAAGGCCCGCTCCAACTGCACCCCCCGCGATCCCTTTACCAGCACCACATCCCCCGCGCGCGCATTCTCCCTCATCCACATCCCCGCTTCTTCAGGCGTACTTACAAACAAAGCTTTTGTCCCCACCGACGTAGCCCCCGCAACCAGCTCC
>CAXTRY010000175.1:0-4087 GCA_964246805.1 uncultured Acidobacteriaceae bacterium | reverse complement strand
TGGCGGAGAAATCTTTGCCAATGCCGCCGAGGACGTTGGTGAGGGCGAAGGAGGAAGCAGGCAGCAGGAAGAGCATGAGTGCGACGAGGACCTCACGGCGTTTAACGAGGGCCAGGATGCCGGCGAAGAACTGGCGGAAGCTCTCGGCGGCGAGGCGGCGGTCGGGTGGCGGGGCGGGAATGGCGATGTAAAGCAGCGATGGGAGCAGAAGGGCTGCGCCGATGAGACTCCCGGCGGCGGCGGGCGGAAGATGGGCGATGATCTCTCCGGCGAGGAGCATCATGAGGCCGCCGGAGCCGATGTTCGAGACGGCAAACCAGGCTCCCAGGCGCGAGTCGTCCTGCTTGCGGACGAGCGTGCCCATCCAGCCGCCGACGGCTCCCTGGACGAGCGAGGCGGCGGTGTAACCGATGATGACGATGACTTCGATGGCGGCGACGTGGGTGCGGAAGGTCACGGTGAGCGCGACGGATGCGGCGGCGATGACCGAGAAAACGAGAGCGTAGGCGCGACGGGAGAAGCGGACATCGAGAATAGGCGAGATTAGGAAGGACCAGAAGGCGGGGGAGAGGACGAGAGCCACGATGGCGGCGATGCGCCCACCGGGAATACCCTGAGCGGCAAGCATCTCCGGCAAGGTGACGACGGCAAACCCGCCATAGAGGCCGAAGGTGGCGTTGGTGAGGCCGAGTAGCCAGATAGGCGGCAGCTTGCGGGGTGCGGTCATGGGTCGAGGACCTCGGCGGCGCGGCAAAGATGAAGAGATTGCGACGATTGTGCCATGACTGGCCGCGGATGGGAAGAGAGATCTTTCAGCAGGAGCGTCGAATTGTTGCGGATGATGAAGCGATCTTCATTCCGTGGTAACAGAGGGAGGTGTCTACTGCTTGAGTACGGAGCGCATTCCGCGTTTTGGGGCGTTTCATCTCATCAGTCCTGGAGGCTTACTCTTATGAATGGTTCTTGGTTCCGCAATGTTTCCGTCTTATCGGCCCCGCTGGTATTTACGGCTTTGTCCGCTTTCGGCCAGAGCAGTACGCCGAAGGCTGAATCCGGCTATCGGCTCAGCGTCTTCGCCAAGGGTGTGACGGGCCAGTACACCGCTCCCGATTCGATCGCCGTGCTGAATGGCTACATCTTTATCGGATATGGCGACGGGAACGAACCGGCGGGTCTGGACGGCAAGAGCAACTATATCGTCCAGTACACGCGCGCCGGAGTGCCGGTGTATGCGTTCAGCGTCAAGGGACACAACGATGGGCTGAAGGTGAACCCCTATACAGGGAAGCTGTGGGTGTTGCAGAACGAGGACGGCAACGCGAGCCTAGTGATCTTCGACCCGGAACTGCATACACGCAAGACCTACGCATTCGCATCGGCTGGAGCGTCGGGCGGCGGATACGACGATATGGTCTTCAAGGATGGCAAGGTCTATGTGAGCGCGTCGAATCCGCAGAACAATCCTAATAATCAGCCGGCGATCGTAGAGGCGAAGCTGGTGGGGAACCAGGTCGAGGTCACGGCTGTGCTTGAGGGAAACGCGGCGGCGAAGAACGTGCTGACGGGGCAGACGGTGACGTTAAACCTGCAGGATCCGGACTCGATGACGCTGTCGCCCACGGGCGATCTGGTGTTGGATAGCCAGGGCGATTCGGAGCTGATCGTGGTGCGCCAGCCGGGATCGACGCAGCAGAGCGCTGTACAGATTCCGCTGAGCTCGCCCTACGGGCAGCCGCAGGTGGATGACACGCTTTTTACCCCTTCACAGGACGGCTTCATCCTGGTAACGGACACGGCTGCCAACACCACCTACAAGATCGAGAAGGCGCTGTTCACCCCGGGCGCGGCTTACTCGGCCGGCGTGGCGGGATCGAGCGCGGCTCCTGGATTCGTGGGTCGGCTGGATATGGAGTTCGGCCAGCTGACGCCGGTGGTCAGCGGTCTCCAGAGCCCGCATGGATTGGCGTTCGTAAAGACCGTGGACGACGACTCCGCGCTCGACAAGTTGAAGGAGAAGTGCCTGGTTCTATTTCCAAATCTGTGATCCGAAGACTTTGCGGTAGAAAAGGGTCCCTTGCGGGACCCTTCAGGCATTCAGCGCTACTTCTTTGCGGCTATCTTTTTGACGACTGCCTTTTTGGTAGGTGTCGAGACGGTGCCGCCGAGGAGAGCGACGATCTTCGCGCCGAGCGGCGAACCGAGACCGGTGCAGGCATCCCAGCCGGGGCCGGCGGTGTAGGTGCCGTTGTTGCCGTCGGTGATGTCACGGAAGGCGGACTTACCCTTCGCGGTGTAGAGCATGGGCTGAAGAAAGCCGGCGGATTTTTTATTGGCGGCGTTGGCAACGGCGATCAGGCCAGCCCAGAGGGGAGCCACGGCGCTGGTGCCGCCGATGACGGTCGTCTGGCCGTCGACGCGGATGGTGTAGCCGGTGGCGGGGTCGGCGTTGCCGGCGACATCGGGGACGCCGCGGCCCTTAAAGCCATTGGGAGCGGCGGGGACGTTGGCACCGGACTGCCAGGAGGGTAGCGCGAAGACGGTGGAGATACCGCCGCCGGTTGCGCCTTCGTTGGCGGCGGTCTCGTTCCAGACGACCTCCGAGGTGACGGCTGACCCGGAGCCTTCGAGCTTGGTACCGCCGCAGGCCAGGACGTGGGGGCTGGAGGCGGGGAAGTCGGCTATGTCGGCGCTGGTGCCGTCAGTAGATCCGTTATCGCCCGAAGCCACGGTAATGGTGATGCCGAGCGCGGCAGCGGACTGGCAGGCGGCGTCGAGCAAGGTCAGCGATTGCTGGGTCCAGCTGTTCTCCGGGCCGCCCCAAGAGATGGAGATGACGCTCGGCTTGTTCTTGGTGTCGTGAACGGCGGAGGCGATGGCGTCGATAAAGCCCTGGTCGGTATTGGGAGCGAAGTAGACGACGATTCTGGCTCCGGGCGCGACGGCGGCGGCGACCTCGATGTCGAGCATGACCTCGCCATCGGCTCCGGTTGGACCGGATGGCTTGTTCTTGCCTTTATCGACGGAGACTGTAGTGACGGCTGGGGCCGAAACGCCGATGGATTTGAAGTAGGCGGTGATGTCGGCGGTCTTGTAGCCGCCACCCAGTTCAATGAGGCCGATGGTCTGGCCGGCGGCTCCGGTGGTGGGGAAGCCGTAGAGCGCGGCGACCTGTACGGGGGTATAGGAGATATTGGTGGCTGCGGCGTTGGGGCGGATGCCCGAGGCGGGGGTGCCGCCCTCTCTGCGAACGCGAAAGTGGGGCTGTGCCTGGGGACGGTTGTCGAGACCGAGGACCGCGACGACCTTGCCCATCAGTTCGGCGGGGATGGTGATGCCGCCCTCGCGGATGCGGAAGGTGCCATCGGGAGTGGCTACCTGCTTGAGGTCGACGCCGAAGGCCTTCTGCATGTTGGCGACGCTGCCACTGATAAGGACGGTGCGGCGCTCGGGCTTAGGGGTGTCCTTTTCGACGGCGAGGCCATACTCGGCGGCGAAGGCGTGGATGGCTTTCAGGTCGGCTTTGTCCGCGCCGTGCGTCTTGGTGTATTCAGCGCGAGAGAGGCGCACCTTGCCTAAGGTTCTGGTGTCGATGGGCGACTTGCGCGCGACGACGACGGAGACGGTGATCTTGCCGGTGGCTGGGGTGACCTGCGCTTCGGGCGAGTAGGTGTAAGCGGCCTTTTCGCTGCCGGGCAGTACCTGCCGATCTTGTGTTGAAAAACGGATGGTTGATTTTGCGAGTTTCTTGGGTGCCATAACGATCCTCGGGAAGTGGAATGACGTTTTTGAGCCGCGCGATAGGAGACAGTGTATCCGCGTTGATGATCGTAGCGTGAGCGGGTGTGGGAACCAAGATAAATCTATGGAAGGGCCGTGAGCGAGACTGATTCGTACAGCGATACAAAAACGCGGCGGCCACTCACGAGGAACCTCCGGGAGCAACACGACAAAGAAGCCGAAGTATCTTTACGTGAGCTAAAAGTCGCTTAGAAGTGGCGAAGAGTTTCACGAGGCTGGCCGGGGGTGGCGGGTTCAACGGGAAAGGGGGTGGGCCGTGACTCGGCGCGGTCGGTACCGCGTTCGACAT
>CAXTRY010000174.1:0-4141 GCA_964246805.1 uncultured Acidobacteriaceae bacterium | reverse complement strand
AGCGGCGGGAACTCGACCGCGATCCGGCGACGGTGCTGGTGGAGCCGTATGCGCCGAACATCGTGCGGGTGAGCCTCAGCCTGCGGAAGGAGGATGCGCTGGCGGGGCCGGGGTATGGGATCCGGGCGGCGACGGTGAGCGCGGGGTGGACGGCGGAGAGCGGGGCGGGTGGAGAGGTGTTACGTTCGGCGGTGATGTCGGTGGCGATTACACCGAAGCGGCCGAATACGGGGTACGGCGGCGATATCGGCAAGTTCTTCGTCGGGGCGACGCCGTATGTGGGTGTGACGATCGCGCGGGCGGATGGGAGTACGCTGCTGCGGATGAACGGGTGGGGGATGTCCGTGCCGAACTCAAAGGACGGCAACCTGCAGGTGGAGAACGACCGGCGGCCTACCGATAAGCCGTTTTTCCGGGTGTCGGCCAGCTTCGAGGCCGCACCGGACGAGCACGACTACGGCATGGGGCAGAACCAGGAGGGCGTGCTGGATCATCGCGGTCGGGTGATCCGGTGCGCGCACGATTACGACGCGCCGGGCGGGCAGAGCGTCTGTGTGCCGTTCTTGGTTACGAATAAAGGATATGGGCTGATCTGGGACAATCCTTCGCGGACGACGGCGTCGTTTGGGTTCAATAACGCGAACCAATTCGTGAGCGAAGTGGGACGGCGGGTAAGTTTTTTCGTGATTGCGGGGGATTACGACGCGATCTACAAGGGGTTTCGGCTGCTGACGGGGGATGTGCCGATGCTGCCCAAATCGGCGTATGGCTATATCCAGTGCAAGCAGCGGTACCAATCGCAGGCCGAGGTGCTGGCGGTGGCGAAGGGATACCGCGAGCGCAAGCTGCCGGTCGACGACCTGGTGATCGACTGGTTTACGTACTCGAAGATGGGACAGATGGACATGGTGCCGGAGAAGTGGCCGGACCCCGTCGGTATGCTGAAGGAACTGCACGCGATGAACTTTCACGTGATGATCAGCGTGTGGCCGCGATTCGTGCCGGCCAGCCGATACTATCCGCTGGTCAAGAAGAATGGCTGGTTCGAGGCGAAGGCCGATGGGGCGCCGATCGACGGGTTGCCGTATGACCGGGCGGGGTCGGATATCGATTCGACCAACCCGGACGCGCGGCAGTGGTATTGGAGCATCGTCAAAGAGAACTACGTCGACAAGGGCTTCGACGCCTTTTGGGCGGACGAGACGGAGCCGGATCTGCCGCCGAACGGGGCTTATTGGAAGATCGGTCCGGGCACGGAGTTCTTCAACGTATATCCGCTATTCCACACGCGGGTATTCTACGAGGGGATGCGGAAAGACATGCCCGAGCGGGCGCTGATTCTTGCGCGGGACAGCTATCTGGGGGCGCAGCACAACGGGGCGATCTTCTGGTCGAGCGATATTCAGGGGAACTGGGACACCCTGAAACGGCAGGTGCCTACGGGGCTGAATTTCGTGGCGAGCGGTATGCCGTACTGGTCGACCGACATTGGCGGCTGGCAAGCTCCGCCCGCGACGCATCGGCCGGTGCGGCCACTACTGCTTGATCCGAGCGACGCGCGAGAGAACGTGGGTGGCAACGACGACTACCCGGAGTTGTATACGCGGTGGTTTGAGTATGGGGCGTTTCAGCCGAACTTCCGCACGCATGGCACGCGGAAGTACAACGAAGTGTGGAGTTATGGCGCGCGGGCGCAGCCGATCCTGGAGAAATATTTGCGGCTGCGGTATGAGCTGATGCCGTACATCTACTCGCTGGGATACCAGGCGAACCAGACGGGTGCGCCGTTCATGCGGGCGCTGTTTCTGGACTTCGGCGCGGACCCGAAGGTGGCGGAGATCGGCGACGAATACATGTTTGGGCCGGCGCTGCTGGTGGCACCGGTGACGGAGCAGGGGGTGACCAGCCGGGAGGTGTATCTGCCGGCGGGTTCGGATTGGTACAACTTCTGGACGAACGAGAAGGTGAAAGGCGGCCGGCGGATTACAGTGGCAGCGCCTATCGAGACGATTCCACTGTTTGTGCGAGCGGGAAGTATCTTGCCGCTGGGGTCGGTGGTGGAGAGTACAAATGAAAAGCAGACGATCGCGAAGGTGCGAGTGTATCCGGGGGCGGATGGAGAGTTCACGTTGTATAACGACGATGGGAAGACGTATGCGTATGAGGCGGGCAAGTTCGAGACGACGCGGCTGCGTTGGGACAATGCGGCGGGCAAGCTGACGCACACCGGTGCGAGCGCGTGGGATGGGTCGGACAACGCGGTGGTTGATGTTATGGGAAAGTGATTTCGCAAAAGAACTTCCAATCTCGATCTAAGATGAATCCATGACAAACAAGGCGCCGCAGCTACTCTATATCCTGAACGAAGACTTGTATCGGCTTGGCAATGCAACCTCGCCTAAGCTACATAATGTGAGAGCGGACGATGTAGACACATACGAACGCAATGGCATCGTCATGGTACGCGCCAACGGCAAAGGAATATCACTCATCACCGAACTTTCCGCTTCCATCCGGTGTGGCGATCAATCCCGATCTGAAATCGATTCAGCGTCCAGGCGGGCTGCCCGATCATTACTTTCTATGTCCAATAGCTGATGTGGCTTTAAGCGAGTACATCGGCTTGCTTTCTAAGCTTGCGTTACAGTTGGAAAGGATGCATAAATTATGATTATCGAATTGGATGAGTGGCGCGCCCGGTATTTATTAGAGGCGCTTCGCGTTTGCCAAAGCCATTGGTCGGCCACGGCGAAGGACAGCGAAGACGAGGACCTGCAAGCGGACTACGGAAACGATATCGTTCGCTTGAGCATCCTCTATGACTACATTCAAGATAATGCGATTGAAGCTTTCGGTTCGAAGATCGAAGAGTTCTCACGCGCACCGATCTCCCTCACCGTACCGAATAGCCGCGACGACAGCTAGATCGAGAGATGAAGATGAAGTTTAGCCATTACGTTTTGTTTGTGAGCGCAGCCATATTCAGCTTGTCGCCGCTCGCGCAGCGTCTTCCGCGTCCCGCCAAGGTAACGGGGCCGTGGATGAATACGGCGCTGACCGCCGATGAGCGAGCGGATTTGCTGGTGAAGGCGATGACCCTCGACGAGAAGATTCAGATGGTGCACGGGATTGGATGGGGTCCGTTACGGGAAGGCGACCCGGTGCCGGCGGGGAACAATGGCGGGGCGGGCGAGGTGCTGGGGATCGCGCGGCTGGGGATTCCCGATCTACAGCAAGCTGACTCGGCGGTGGGGGTGCGGATGGCCGCGCCGCAGAGCCGGTATGCCACGCTGCTGCCGTCGGTATTAGGCGCGGCGGCGAGCTGGGACCCGGAGGCGGCGCATCTGTATGGCGATGTGATCGGGCGGGAGCTGCGGGCGCAGGGCTACAACCAATCGATCGGCGGGGGCGTGGATCTGGCGCGCGATCCGCGCAATGGGCGGCTATTTGAGTATCCGGGCGAGGACCCGGTGCTGGCCGGGGTAACGGTCGGAGAGCTGATCAAGGGTGTGCAGCAGAATAACGTCATGGGCGACATCAAGCATTACGCCTTCAACGATCAGGAGACGGGGCGGACGATCGTCGATGTGCATCTGGACCGGAAGGCGGCGCACGAGAGCGACCTGCTGGCATTCGAGATCGGGATACGGATCGGGAAACCGGCTTCGGTGATGTGCTCTTACAACAAGTTTGAAAGCGACTGGACGTGCCAGACGGACTGGCTGTTGAACCATGTGCTGAAGGGGAACTGGAAGTACCCCGGGTTTGTAGTGTCGGACTGGGAGGCGACGCACTCGACGGTGAAGGCCGCCAATGCTGGAATGGATATGCAGATGCCTGGAGAGGAGTACTTCGGGCAGCCGTTGAAGAAGGCGGTGCAGGCGGGAACAGTACCGCCGGCTCGGCTGGATGATATGGTGCACCGTATTCTGCGGAGCATGATTGCGACGGGGTCGTTCGATCATCCCTCGATGCCGCGTAAGGTGGTCGATCCGTTCAAGGGGCGCGACGACGCGCAGCACATCGCGGAGGAGAGTATCGTCCTGTTGAAGAATGAACGCGGGGTGCTGCCACTGGGGCCGGCGGTGAAGTCGATCGCGGTGATTGGGGCCCATGCGGATGTGGGGGTGATGACCGGGGG
>CAXTRY010000173.1:0-4195 GCA_964246805.1 uncultured Acidobacteriaceae bacterium | reverse complement strand
ACCCCCGCGAGCTCCGCCACTCCTCCTGCACCTTTACAAACAGCTCCAGAAACACCCGCGTCCCCAGCAACGACTCGATGTCCTTCCGCGCCGCCGTCCCGATCGCCTTCAACATCGCGCCCTGCTTGCCGATCAGGATCGCCTTCTGCCCCGTCCGCTCGCAAAAAATCGCCGCAGCAATCTTTGTTAGCGGCAACTTAGCCCCCGCAGCCCGTTTCTTAGGCTTTCCCGCCTCCGTCAGCTCCGCCACCGGCTCCTCGAATCGCTCGATCACCACCGCCGTCGCATACGGAACCTCCTCCCCCGTCAACATCAGGATCTTCTCTCGGATCAGCTCCGCCACCAGAAACCGCTCCGGCTGGTCCGTCAACTGGTGCTTCGGAAAATACCGCTGCCCCTCCTTCAACTGCCCCACCACCTTCTCCAGCAGCAGTTCCAGATTCTCCCCCTTCCGCGCAGAGATCGGAATCACATCCGCAAACCCGTGCAGCGAAGACCAGTGCGCCATCAGCGGCAGCAGATCCGCCTTCGGGATCGCGTCCATCTTGTTCAGCACCAGAATCACCGGACAATCCAGCTTCCGGATCAGTGACAACGCAAAGTCGTCCTCCGCCTTCGACAGCTCCACCCGCGTCTTCGTAAACGGCTTCAACGCATCCAGCTTGGCCGCCTGCGGCAGCCGATGCGTCACGTCCACGATAAACAGCACCGCATCCCGCGACTCCAGCGCGTCATGCACCTCCTGCATCATCCGCCTGTCCAACTGCGTCTCCGGCTTGTGCACCCCCGGCGTGTCCACCAGCACCACCTGCGCCGCCGGATGCCCCGCCTCGCCCTTCGCCTTCTTCTTCAGCGGCACCTCCAGGACGCCATGAATCCGCGTCCGCGTCGTCTGCGGCTTATGCGTCACAATGGCCAGCTTCTGCCCCAGCAACGCATTCAGCAGCGTCGACTTACCCGCATTGGGCCTTCCAATAATCGATACAAACCCAGAACGAAACGCCATCCCTCGATTATGCGCCGTTTTCCGGCAACCACCCAATCCATGCAGCCTCTCCACTAAGCAGCCATTGCCTCCCTGTTCGTCCTTCACAAAGAGCGGGCCCGCCGCTCTCGCACAATCCGTACTTCTATTGTCATGCGATGAGCGGGAGAATCCGCACATAGAGTGGATATGCAATTCCAGCTTCCAATGGCAAACTGTGTGAAATGAGTGCGGCGAACTACTTGTCTAGATTCCTGGTGTCTCCGCACGGACGGCCTGACCCAGGACACGAAGATTTTCGATGTCCTTCAGAGGTGGGTGGCCGAAGAAGCGAGCGTATTCGCGACTGAACTGAGAGGGACTTTCGTAGCCGACGCGGCGGGCGGCGGCGTTGGCGTCGAGCGATTCTGTAAACATCAGATGGCGGGCCGATTGAAGGCGGAGCTGTTTTTGAAACTGGAGAGGACTCATGGCGGTCACGGCGCGAAAGCTGGCGTGCATCGCCGATGGGCTCATGTGGAGTTCGCGGGCGAGCTCGGCCATGCGGATGGGACGGGCCGCGTTCCGACGCACCCATTCAAGACCGCGAGCGATGCGCTGGAGTGGGCCGTTTTCTCCGGTCATGCGCTGAAGAAGGCCGGAGTGTTCGCTGGTGAGGAAGCGATAGTAGATTTCTCGGCGAATGAGCGGAGCCATGACCGGAATGTCGGCAGGCTGACGGAGGAGTCGCGCGAGGCGGGTGACGGCGTCGAGGAGATCGTGGTCAAGCAGACCGACGATGGGGCTGGGGAGTGCCGCGGCGGGTTTCGCGATAAGTTTCAGTTCGGCTATAAGCGCGGCAATCTCCGGGAAGTCGAGCACAAGGCTGAACCCAAGGAAGGGATGCGTGGGAGAGGCTTGCTCGATACGACCGACGAGTGGAAGGTTAAGCGAGACGAGGAGATAGCGGGTGGGGTCATAGAGGCAGCGGCGATCGTTGAGGGTAATGCTTTTGGAGCCTTGCGCCACCACGCAGAAAACTGCTTGATTGAGGGTGTTGCGAGGCGTTTCGGTTGTGGAGGATCGGGTGAGGTACACGCCGGGAATGGCGGTCGCATGGGAGCCGTCTCGTGGAGTAAGTTGCGCGATAAGCAAAGCTAACGGAGAGATTAGAGAAGACCGCATGGATCTTAGTGTGAGGCTTTTACGGCGCGCGCGAAAGAAGATTGGCGGATTGGGCAAGATTGGCGTCGTATCGTGCAAGCCGGAGGCCACCCGCCGGGAATCTACCAATAAGAAGTACAAGGAGAAACTAATGGGCAAGCTGGACAACAAGATTGCATTGATCACGGGCGGGAGCGAAGGTATCGGGCGGGGTACGGCCGAGGAGTTCATCCGGGAGGGCGCGTTCGTGTTCATCACGGGCCGCCGCAAGCCGCAGCTGGATGAGGCGGTGGCGAAGCTGGGCGAGCAGGCAGCAGGCATCCAGGCGGACGCGGGCAAGCTGGCCGATCTCGACCGCATGTATGCGGAGATCAAGGAGAAGAAGGGCCGGCTGGACGTGGTGTTTGCGAACGCGGGTATTTATGAGCAGAAGCCGCATGACCAGGTGACGGAGGAGTTTTACGACACCTGCGTCGACATCAACGTAAAGGGGGTTTACTTTACGATTCAGAAGGCGCTGCCGTTGATGGACAAGGACGGGTCGATCATCTTGAACGGTTCGTTCATCGGCAGCGCGGGCTTTCCCGGGATGTCGGTGTACGGTGCGACGAAGGCGGCGGTGCGGAGCTTCGCGCGGACGTTCACAGCGGAGCTGAAGGGCACGGGGCCGCGGGTAAATGTGTTGAGTCCCGGGCCGATCCTGACACATGGGAACGCGGCGGCAATGGCTCAGCAAGAGGTCAAGAACTACATCGTCGGCATGGTGCCGCGGAGCCGGGTTGGCGAGCCGGAGGATATTGGGAAGGCGGCGGTATTTCTGGCCTCGGCGGACTCGAGTTACGTGGCGGGGGTAGAGTTGTTCGTGGATGGAGGGGTAAACGCCGTATAAGACATTCGAATTGGAGTGCGGCGTATAGAAACGCGGATTCCCACTAGACTGGTAGACGTAAAGAGGCCGCCGCGAACCCACCTTCCCGGCGGCCTTGTCGCCGCGAAGGTGGGCTCTCGCATTCGGCCGCCCAATAATCGATACAAACCCTCGATGATGCGCCGTCAATCAACCCGTCGACGCAAGAAAGTCGCTGCAAATGAGCAATCTACGGCTGTAGAATAACGAATCAGACAGGAGGCGGTAAATGGCTGAGCCAGCGACCCCTTACCCATACGAAACCCGCCTCGACATTCTTAACCAGTCCCTTGAGGTGATCGATGTAAAAGCTCTATCCGCCGATTGCAAGTTCAAATGGTTCAATCAGACACTATGCACGGTGAATGGATCGGTAGTTCGTGCGGGTATTCTCGAAGGTGAATATCATTGGCACAAGCACGATCATGACGACGAATTCTTTTATGTGCTCGAAGGAAAGCTACTGATCGATCTTCAGGATCGAGTGATTGAACTTTCTCCCTGGCAATGCTTTGTAGTACCGAAAGGCGTGACGCACCGAACGCGGGCTCCGCAAAGAACGGTCATCCTTATGGTCGAAAATGCGGGCATCATTCCTACCGGCGACTGATCGATTTTCGTTCCAAACTACAGCCGCCGCGGAGCACGCTGCTAAGAGCGGCTCCAGGCTCAACCGAGCTGATTCGCCAGACTCACCCGCACCCGGTCAATCCTCCGATCCGTACTCGCCAACACCTCCATCCGCAGCCCCTCTTCCTCCACCACCTCGCCAGGCAGCGGGATGTGCCCCGCAATCTCCGACACCAGTCCCCCCAGCGTCGTCGACTCATAGTGCTCCGGCAGCCGCAACGCCGTCGCCGCCCCATCCTCCACCGCCGCCCCCTCCTGCTCGAACTGATCCGCGAACAGCTCCCGCAGCCGCGACACCTCGAACCCGCCCGAGACCGCGTAGGCCCCATTCGCCTCCCGCACCGGTGCGTCGTCCTCCTCCGCCTCGTCGTGCTCGTCGGCGATCTCCCCCACGATCGCCTCCAGCAAATCCTCGATCGTGACGATCCCCGCCACCCCGCCATACTCGTCGATCACCACGCGCATATGCTGCTTCTCGCGCTGCATCTCCCGCAGCAGCTCCGCCACCTTCTTTGTCTCCGGCACGAACG
>CAXTRY010000172.1:0-4344 GCA_964246805.1 uncultured Acidobacteriaceae bacterium | reverse complement strand
AATACGGCGGCTATAGTTCAGTGGCAGAACGCCGCTCTGTGGCAGCGGATGTCGTGGGTTCGAAACCCACTAGCCGCCCCAAATCCTTCAAGCTCTCCCCCTGGTGCCACCGGAGAGGTCCCGAAAACGTAGTTCGCATGGACGCTCCTCTTCATCTATACGCCGGAACTTCGGGGTGGGCCTATCCCTCGTGGAAGCCCGGCTTCTATCCCGCGAAGACCTCCGCCACGAAGTTTCTGTCCTTCTACGCCTCCCAGCTCTCCTCCGTGGAGGTCAACTACACCTTTCGCGCGCTGCCCACGCCCCGGCAACTGGCCACCTGGCTCGCCGCCACTCCGGAGCACTTCCGCTTCACCTTCAAAGCCCCGCAGCGCATCACCCATTTCTCCCGCCTGGCCGGCTGCGAGCCGCATTTGGCCGAGTTCCTCGCCGCCATCGAACCCGTCCGCGAAGCCGCCCGGCTCGGCATCCTGCTCTTCCAGCTCCCGCCCAACTTCAGAGCCACGGACGAGACCCGCGATCGGCTCGCCGCCTTTCTCGCGCTCCCCGCCCTCGCCGGCTTCCAGCTCGCCTTCGAGTTCCGCCATGAAAGCTGGTTTGCCGACAGCACCTTCTCCCTCCTCCGCGACCGCGACGCCGCCCTTTGCATCGCCGAATCGGACGGCCTCGTCACCCCCGAAGTCCACACCGCCGCGAAGCACGCCTGCTTTCGCCTGCGGCGCAACGGCGGCTACACCAAACCCGAACTGGCGCTCATCGCCAGGCGCCTGTCCAACCTCGCGCTCACCCGCGACGTCTATGCGTATCTAAAACATGAGGACGAGCCCACCGGCGCGCTGAACGCCGTCGCTCTCATCCGTGCCGCCGGGAGGCCCCTTGAACGTACCAACCATCGCACCCGCCGCCCCCACGGAGTTCCGGCCCACGCCCTTCAAACCCCGGCTGATCCTCCGCAGCGGCCACCTGCAGACGATCTTCGGCAACTATCTCCGCCGCCGCGACGCCCTTCCCGAACCTGACACCGAGTTCGTCACCGTCGCCCCCGCGACCCCCACCCAGCAGCTCAGCAGCCGCGTGATGCTGCGCTGCCACTGGCAACCCGAGCCTGCAACCCGGCCCACCGCGATCCTCGTCCACGGCCTTGAAGGCTCCTCCGCCTCGCAGTACATCGTCGGCAACGCCGACAAGCTCTGGCGCGCCGGCTGCAACGTCGTCCGCATGAACATGCGTAACTGCGGCGGCACCGAAGGTATCTCCCCCACCCTCTACCACTCCGGCCTCTCCGGCGACGTCGATCTCGTCATGCGCCACGTCCTGCGTACCCGCGGCGTCCAGTCCCTCTCCATCACCGGCTACTCCATGGGCGGCAACCTCGTCCTCAAACTCGCCGGTGAGCTCGGCGCGGCCGGCACCGCCCCGCCCGAGCTCCGCTCCATCATCGGCGTCTCCCCCGCCGTAGACCTCGGCCCCTCCGCCGACGCCCTTCACAAGCTCACCAACCGCGCCTACGAATGGAAGTTCCTGCGCGCCCTTCGCCGCCGTTTTCGCCGCAAATCCATGATCTTCCCCCAGGCCTTCGACATCGCCCGCGCCGATTACGTCCGCTCCGTGCGCGAGTTCGACGACAAAGTCACCGCCTTCTACTCCGGCTTTACCGGCGCGGACGATTACTACTACCGCGCCGCCGCCGCCCGCGTCCTCGGCTCCATCCGCGTCCCCACCCTCATCCTCCACGCCCTGGACGATCCCTTCATCCGTTTCACCGCCGAAACCCGCGCCACCATCGCCGCCAACCCCCACATCACCCTGCTTGAAACCCGCCACGGGGGCCACTGCGCCTTCCTCGGCAAACCCAATCCCGCGTTGGACAGCGACGGCTACTGGGCTGAAGCCACGTTGCGCCAGTTCCTTCTCGCGCACGCATAAAGCGTTACCATGGAAGATGATGCTCGCTGACTGGTCCGCCGAATGCGCCGCCGATGACCCCGTCCTCGTCGTGCCCTGGAACGATGAGGCAAGCCACGCCCGCTTCATCGACCTCCGCGAAAACCCCTACGACCTCGACCAGATTCCCGAAGCCGACCAGCATCCGCCCCTGATGCAGGCCCTTCGCTCCCTCAACGCACCGCGCTCCCCCGTCTTTACCGCCAAGTGCGACGCCTGGTCTCTTGACCCCGATGAGATCGCTCGTCTATGTCTTGAGCTCGATCTTGCCCACGCCGAGTATCCCACCGGCTTTGCCGGCTATATCGACCTTCTTCCCCGCGACCGCACCCTCTTCGCCTCCTTCCATCAGCAGCAGGAGTTCGTCAACCGCCTCGTCCGCCGCGCCGCCGCCTTTGACCAGCCCGCCGCCGCGCTCGAATGCATCCTCCGTCCCGCCCTCGTCGACCTCACCGGCGTGCGGGAAGGCTTCTCCATCAGCCTCTACGTCAAGGCTCTCGGCTCGAATAACGAAATTGCCGCCCAGCACTGGGCCGCCGCCCTCGAAGCCATCGTGACCCTGCTCCGCGGCAAAGACTTCGCCTCCGCCTGACTCCCGTTTCGCGAGTCCGTTACACTGAGAGTCGGACACGCGCGGGCGAGTAGCTCAATCGGATAGAGCACGAGCCTTCTAAGCTCGGGGTTGCAGGTTCGATCCCTGCCTCGCCTACCATCCCCACCCCGCGCCCCTCATCAATTCTTGTCAAGCCCTCCAATATGCCGAAAACGCGCGAGCTTCCATGCTAACCCCAATGGGATGAACAACCTATGTCCCGCAACTATGTGCCGAAAATGTGATCGTTAGTTTTACCCGGTCTTGTAAAATAGAGCTATAGGCCTGTTGCTGGATAAGTCTCTTCGGGTTTGTCTTCCCAGAGAGATTCTGCGTTTGGCTCGCCCAGCCGCCCTTGTTTTTCTTGTTTGTCATTCCCGAAGGGAATCCGCGTTTGCACCCGCGCCCCCGACAGCCACAAACGCGACTTTACCCGCCGGGAGAATGCATCGCAAACACGAGCACCTTGGCTGTTAACTTCCTAGTAACTTCCATATAAGTCTTTTGTTTTGTTAGATCAAATCAAAAAATCGATAAAAAAAGAGTCGCGAATTGAGGGTTTGCGGCACCGAACAAGCACCACACGGAAGCCCAGGTAAGCAAAAGCAGAAACACCGAAGGCCAAAGCCTGACACATCGACCGCCGCCACCCAGGCCAATCCACACAGGCCAATCTATGAGGCCACCAGCCGCCCGCGCCGAGCCACGATCGTCAGCCGCTCGCTGCTCATGATCTTGCGCGCCTGCCCCTTCGCATGGTTCGCCCACGGCCCCACCGGGTCCAGCCGGACATACATCAGCCAATGCCGCAGCGCCCGCCGCCGCTCTCCTTGACGCTCATACGCCAGCGCCAGGTTATAGTGCGCGTCCGCGTACTCCGGCACCAGCGCGATCGCCCGCCGGTAGGCCAGGATCGCGTCGTCCAGCCGCTTCATCTCGTCCAGCACGTTGCCCAAGTCGAAGAACGCCAGCGCGTACTCCGGATCGGCCACTGTCGCGGCGCGATAGAGTCGCTCCGCCTCGCCGAAGTTCCGTTGCCCATACCGGATCGTCCCCAGGTTGATCGCCGACGCCGCATGACCGGGCCGCTGGTCGAGGATGCGCTCGTAAAGCTCCGCCGCCTCGCCCCGTGTGCTCTCCACCTCTTCCAGCCGCACCGCCCGCAGGAACATCTCCTGCACCGCGAAGCTCTTTCGCGCCGGAGCGGCCTCCATCATCTGGAGCGTCTGCCCGGGCACCCCGCTGAAGTCGAAGGCCAGCTGCTGCGTCAGGGGATCGACCAGCCCCCCGTCCACCCGGAACAGCAGCCGCAATCCATGCCCCATCGCGCTCGAAGACCCCAGCGCGTTCACCACGCCCGAGCTTCGCTGCATCGCCTCCATGTGCTCCCGGATCGACCGCACCGTAAGCTGCCGCGCCCGCGGAGTGCATAAGGTCAGATCGCGCCGCGTAAGATCGCGCAACGTCCGCAGTTGTCCCAGTTCCTTGAACGAGTAATCCTCCATCGGGGTCAGCAGCCCGCTGCGCTCCCAATGCGCCACCTGCGCCTGCTTCAGGTGCAATATCCGCAGAGCATCGCGCCGGCAATACCGCGTCGCGCTCAAGTCTCGTTTCATCTGCGTGGTCGCGTCCATACTCTAGCGAAAGTATGCGGTTTGCCTCGCCGCCATTCAAGCGCGATTCCACCGCCGCCATCAGATTCCGGTGGATTACACGTACCAAACATGGTTCGAAATTGTTTCGGGAAGGGAAATGGAGCCGATGAGCGGAGTTGAACCGCTGACCTACTGATTACGAATCAGTTGCTC
>CAXTRY010000171.1:0-4384 GCA_964246805.1 uncultured Acidobacteriaceae bacterium | reverse complement strand
AAGCCTAGAAGCTGCCCGCAAAGATAGCCTTCAACTTAGCTTTCAGCCCTTGTTCCTCGCTCGCTCGTCGAATCTGCGTCCGATGGGTGTATAGCAGCATCCCGATGGCCACCGAGAACTCCGGCTTCGCCAGCTCCGGCGGCATCCGCGAGAGGGGCACGGGGTAACCGATTCGCGCCGGGACACGCAGCAGGCTCTCGGCATTGTCGAGCAATCCGACAAGATTTGCGCCGCCGCCCGTCAGCACGCAGCCCGCGCCCAGCGCCTCCAGCACGCCCCCATCGCGCAGGTTGTTGCGAAGCATGGTGAACAGCTCACGCGCCCGCGGCTCCAGAATCTCGGCCAGGAAGCGTTGCCGGATCATCCGCCCAGCCTGCCCGCCCGTCGTCAGGTCGCCGCCGATCTCAATCTCATTCAACTGCGGCACCGAGGTCACGACACAGTTGCCGTACTGATGCTTGAGTTGCTCGGCCTCTTCGACCGTCACGTGCAGACCGACCGCCAGATCGTTCGTAAAGTGATCGCCGCCGATCGGCAGTACCGCCGTATGCGCGATCGATCCTTCAAAGAAGACCGCCAGCTCCGTCGTGCTTGCGCCAATGTCCAGCACGCAGACGCCCAGTTCGCGCTCATCGGCCGAAAGCACCGCCTCCGCCGCCGCAAGTCCTTCATACAGCGTGTCTTCCACCGCAAGCCCGGCGCGGTTGGCGCAGGTGATCACGCTCTGCGCCACGCCGCCCGAGCATGTCGAGAGGTGAAGATTCACTTCGAGCTTATTCCCAACCATGCCCATCGGGTCGTGGATCCCGGCCTGGTCGTCGAGGATGAACTCCTGCGGCAGCAAATGCAGCACCTCGCGGTCCGCCGGCAAGGCCACCGACCGCGCCCGATCGACCGCGGCCTTTACTTCTTCGCGCGTGATCTCGCGCATACGGCTGCCCATGCTGATGCCGCCGCGGCTGTTCATCCCGCGCACATGCGCGCCGCCGATGCCGACCACGCAGCTCTCGATGCTTGCCTTGGTCATCCGTTCCGCCGTGAGCGCGGCGCGGTTGATCGCCTCCGCCGCCGGTCCGAGCTCGGCGATCAAGCCTTTCCGCATCCCCAGCGAAGGCTCAACGCCGTGCCCGCGATAACGCAATACGCCATCATGCAGCTCCGCGACGAGCACTACGCTCTTCTGGCTTCCCGCGTCCAGCACGGTAATGAGGTTGATCTGCTTCTGGGTCATCGCTGCGCCGCCTGCGGAGAAGTGTTGGAATCATTGATGACAAGAGGCTTAGCCGCCGAAGGCTTGCCGCCGGTAACCTTCTTCGACGCGGACGGCGCAACCGGCGGCTTAGGCGCGACACCCGGCGCTACCTTTACCGGCGGCTTGCCTGCCGCTGTATGTGGCGAATCGGCCGGCGCAATATGCGGCGCGCTTACCGGAGCGGAAGTAGTTGGCTTGGGCGCACTCACGACTGGCGGCTTAGCCACAAACGCCGATCGCGCCGCCGCGCTCACCGACGGCGTATTGCCGACCAAAGCCGCCCCGGAAGGCTGCCAGGGCGGCACCGCCGGCGCGGGCATAAACGTGTGCGTCGTTACCGGTGCCGCCTTGACAGCTGCGGCAGATACCATTCTGACCGGCGACTTTACCGAAGGCGCAACCGCATGAACTACCGGCTTCGCTACCGGCACCGGCTTCGCTACTGGCACCAGCTTCGCCAGCGGCACCGGCTTCCCAGGAACAGCCGCGGCCACCGGCTTCGTCATGGCTAACGGAATCTCATGCTCATATCGCATATCCGCCGACGCCAGGTTCGGGTACTGTGCATGCCACTGCGGCAGCAGCGCGCTCATCCGGTCGTACCGCTCCCGGAAGTTCTCCTCGCCAAAGTGCACGAGCAGCGTCGTACCCTTCTCCTCCACCTGAGCGCGCACATCCTCGGGGTTTGAGAGATCGATCTCGCTTAAGTCCTGCGTATTCTTCGCGCCGCCCGCGTCAAGCTCGGAGATAAACCGCGCAAACAGCCGCATGCGCGCCGCCCGCACCGACGCCAAATCACTCGCCGCAATCCCCGTTACCACGGGAAACGCGTAGTGCTCGGCCTGCGCGTCAGCCGGCATATCCAGCAGCACGCCGTCCTTGTCCACCAGCGCAATCGAGCCGCCCTGCCGCACGAATGCCACCGGCGTCCGCTCCACGACGGCCACGCGCAGCCGCCCCGGCAGCAGCCGCATGATCGTCGCGCGCTCCACCCACGGCATCGCCTCCAGCTCCGCCTGTCGCCGCTCCAGCGAAACGCCGAAGATATTTCGCTCCAGGTCATCGGCAAACAGCCCAAGCAGCTGCCCGCGCCGCAGATGATGGTTCCCCGTGATCTGAATCGCCGATGCGTCCGCAATCCGGAAACGCGCATCGCGCAGCAGAAACGACCGCGTCACCGCCAGAAGCCAGAAGACACCCGCCAGGAGAGACACCATCGCCAGACCCGTCGCGACCAAGCCAAAGACACTCGTGGGCAGCGGCAAACGGCTACCCACCTTCAGTTTGACCGTTGGTCGCGCCGAACGCGACCGCCGCTCCGTCCGCGGTTCCGCTTCGTAGGCGTCCGCGAAATCCTCGACTGGGTCGCGCCGCATCCTCGCCGCCCCAGCCGCCGAAGTCCCGCGCGGCGTCATGCGGTTGACCGGAGCATACTCCGGCTCCGGCATCTCCAACACCGCCGCTCCACGCTTTGCCATATCCGTCCCGATCGCCGGCCCGAGCAGAGCCGCGAAGAATCGCCATCTCGACTGTAACCCGAACCGCGCCGCTCCCGCTGAAAGATATGGCGGGAGTATCCAGAGGAGAACTCATTTTGACGCGGCACGGAACCTACCGTGTAAAATCTCGCCCATGCCGTTTCGTTTCGCCCTTGCCGCTGTCCTGCTTCCCACCATCATGATGCTTGCCCAGCAGAAAGAAGCTCCCATGACTCCTCAGGCGCATCACGCCCACGGCACCTTCACCGTAGCCGTCAAGCCGCTCACCCCCGCACCGGCGGAGACACTCTACCGCTACTCCATCAATAAGCAGATTCACGGCGACCTCGAAGCCACCACCATGGGCGAGATGTTCGGCGGCGGCGACCCCAAGCAGGGCGCGGCCGGCTATGTGGCCATCGAAGTCGTGACTGGCATCCTGGCGGGCAAGCACGGCAGCTTCGCCCTCCAGCACCTCGGCACCATGGATAAGAGTGGCCAGAAGATGACCGTCCTCGTCGTGCCGGGTTCCGGCATCGGCGAGCTCACGGGCATCGGCGGCACCTTCACCATTACCATCGAAAACGGTGCGCACTTTTACGATCTGGAGTACACGCTGCCATAAGACAACGCCGCTTTCTTGTTTGTCATTCCCGAGGGGAATCTGCGTTTGCAGGCCCGAAGCAATGAGCAAACACCTTAGTTAATCCCATCGCGCAGCGCGTGGAGCACCAGCCCACCCGCATGGGACACACTCCCCGCGCCCATCGTCAGAATCGCATCGCCATCCCGCGCCTCGGCCGCCAGCACTATAGCACCCTCCGCCGGACTCGCCGCGTACCGCACTTTCGGACCGCCCATAGCCGCGATTGCCTTGACCAAAGCCGGAGCATCCACCCCGGCGATCGGCTGCTCACTCGCCGCGTAGATATCCAGCACCTCGACCGTATCCGCGTCCGCAAACGCCCCGGCAAACTCCGCCATCAGGTCGCGGGTTCGCGTATATCGGTGCGGCTGGAAGAGCACATGCACCCGCCCGTAGCCGCACTCCCGCGCCGCCTGCAACGTGGCCAGCACCTCCGTCGGATGATGCCCATAGTCGTCCACCACCGTCACGCCGCGCTGCACGCCTTTGATCTGAAACCGCCGGTCTACCCCGCGAAACGTCTCCAGCCCCGCCGCAATCTGCTCCGGCGCAACCCCCAGTTGCACCCCGATCGCCACCGCCGCCGTCGCGTTCAGCACGTTGTGCCTGCCCGGCACATGAAGCGTAAACGGCCCCATCGTCAACCCACCCGTGCTCACCTCAAACCGCGCATACCCCGTCTCGCCCGGCTCCCGCGCCACCATCCGCAGCCGGAAGTCGGCGTCCTCCGCGAACCCATAGGTATAGACCCGCCGCCGCACCCTCGGCAGCACCGCCCGCAGCAGCGGATCGTCCACACACGCCGTCGTCGTCCCGTAGAACGGCACTTTGTCCATGAACTCGACGAACGCCGCCTCCACGTCCGCCATGTCGCGGTAGCAGTCCATGTGCTCGCGGTCGAGATTCGTCACCACTGCCAGGATGGGCGACAGCTTCAAAAAGCTGCGGTCGCTCTCGTCCGCTTCGGCGACAAGATACTGCGAATTGCCCAGCCGCGCGTTCGACCCC
>CAXTRY010000170.1:0-4392 GCA_964246805.1 uncultured Acidobacteriaceae bacterium | reverse complement strand
ACCCAGAAGACCGTCAAGGCCTTCAACAGCATCTACGGCCTCAAGCCCGGTTACTCCGCCCTCTTTCCCGGCTCCGGCGGTCCCCTCGACCTCGCGCTGATGTCCAATCTCGGGCCCGACAAGCCGCTCGTCTACGCCGACCCCTCGTATGAGCAGGGCTCCCGCGCCGCCGACGTCATGAAGGCTCCCAAGTTCCCCGTCAAGCTGACCTCCACCTACGCCCACGACATCAAGGCTATGCTCGCCGCCTGCCCCAATCCCGGTGCCTACTACGTCGTCAACCCAAATAACCCTACCGGCACCATGACCTCCCGCGAAGACATCCTCTTTCTCATCAAGAACAAGCCCAAGGTTTCCGTCGTCATCGTCGACGAGGCCTACCACCATTTCTCCGAGGCCGATTCCGTCATCGATCAAGTCGCCCTCGACCAGGACGTCATCGTCATGCGGACCTTCTCGAAGATCTACGGCATGGCCGGCCTCCGCGCCGGGTTCGCCGTCGCCCGCCCCGATCTCCTCGCCCGCTTCTCGAACGTCGGCGGACCCTCGCGCTCCCTCGCCAGCATCTCCATCACCTCCGCCGCGGGGGCACGCGCCGGCCTTGAAGACAAGCAGCTCGTTCCCCTTCGCAAGAAAATCAACGACGACATCCGCGCCGATACTCTCGAGTTCCTCACCAAAAAAGGCTACAAGATCGTCCCCGGCTCCCAGGCCAACATGTTCATGGTCGAAGTCAACCGGCCCGGAAAGGAGTTCCAGGCCGCCATGCTCAAGGACGGCGTCGCCATCGGCCGCACCTGGACCGCCATGCCCAATCACGTCCGCGTCACCGTGGGCACCAAGGCCGAAATGGCCAGGTTCCAAACCGCCTTCGTCAAATGCATGGACATGCCCCCCACCACCGCCCAGGGCGCGGGTGCCGGCCTCCACTATCCACAACTCAACCAAATCCCCACCGAACTCTACCGCGGTTAACTCCCACGCGCGGAAAAACGATGTGACAACGCCCCGACAATCGCTTGCCGGGGCTTCGTCGCTGGACACAAATCTACAAACTTGTAGGGTTCGTCGGTCCTGTGTGAATGAACTTGTTTACCTTGATCGAAGGAAACACTCGGCGGACTCTCGGAGATCCGGTGCCGAAATGATCGATGGTATCCCGCCACTCCGCGGCCCGCGCGGCTCCATGACACTCAGGATCGCCGATCACGAGCGCGGACCTTGCGCGAAGAAGCAATTCTCCCGCCGCCTCCGCGATGACGCCGTTCTTTTTATCGATTCCATCGATGCTTTTCAGCCACCCATTGCAGCGCATCAGGAAGCTATGGGAATACAACCCCAGCAGACATCGAGCCATGGGAGTCGCCGGAAGGTGGTCCCACGCCATGTGCCCGTTGATGGCTTCAATGCTCCGGCGAAATCCCGGCAGAACTACGCTTGTATCGTGAATGAGAAAGCAGTAATCGAACTCCCAACGAAGCGGCGCCTCATAGAGCGCGGTCCATTCCCAGGCGTCGTGCGTGCTGAAGGCATGCTCGACATCACCAATCGTTCGGTTGCTATTATCCGCGCACCCATTAACTACTATCTTAATCTGATCCGGCCGTATACCGTCTGCGAACAACTGAGCTAGCATCACGGGTACCGTTCGCTCATAGAAACGCAAGCATGACGCTACAACGTAGAAGATGGTTGTGCCGCGCGGCAAGGGATCGTTCGGAATAAGACACATTCTTTGTACCGACTGACCAACTTCAGGCTCATCGCAAAAATAGCCGATGGGCATATCGCCGAGAGACTGAGTCCAGGTCGAACTCGGAATCCAATTATTATGAGCGGTCACAAAGGCGAACGCCCTGTCTCCGCTTACCTGGCCATGAATATAGGGAATCCAGGTGCCCTCGTTGGGATTGTTATAGCCGGCGAGCGTACCTCCCGGCTGTAGCGTGAGAACACCTATCGGTTCCACCAGCAATCCATTGCGAAGAGGTCGAAGACGACCGAATAGATGCGGCCTACCAATCAGCAGGTCCATATCGACGCCGTCTGTAACCGCGGGAAAATGCTGCTTGAGGGTTGCCGTGTTTATATCGAGACGTTCTTCGAGTAGGGATTCGCCATTACTGTAGCTCACTATTCCGCCTTGGTTGCGTAATTATCTATAACTCTATAGATGCAGGAAGGTGGACAAGCGTTAGCACCCTCCAGCACTGTAACTTCCAGCTATCAGTAAGATCCTAACCGAAGGGGATACACACCACCTGCCGATCCATTCATTCCCCTGCACTTACAATCTTCCCCTCATAGTGCGTATCACTTATCTCCGGCTACTACCACGCGGAAGGCCCGGCCACTACCCGGACCCACACATCCAACCTATGCAGAAAACTCGTATGCCTAAAACGCTACCGTACAATCAGCCATGCGCCTTCTTCTGCTTGCACTCTTGTCGCTTACCTGCGTGGCCCAGGGTAGGCCTGACCGCATCGTCCTCCGCGCCGGCACTCTCCTCGACGGCCGGGGCACCATCCTCAAGGACCAGCTGATCGTGCTCGAAGCCGGGCGCATCGTCTCCATCGGCCCCGCGGCGGGAAGGGCCGACTACGACCTCACCGGCCTGACGCTCATGCCCGGCCTCATCGACACCCATGTCCACCTGCAATGGCACATGGACGCCGCCGACAAGTCCGTAGCCGGAGGCGTTTCGCCCGAAGAGATGGCCCTCTATACCGCCGCGGATGCCTGGATGACCCTCCAGGCCGGCTTCACCACTGTCCAGAGCGTCGGCTCCACCTTCGACAAGCCCGTCCGCGACCGCATCAACCAGGGCGTCCTCCCCGGCCCGCGCGTGCTCACCTCGCTCATCCAGATTCAAGGCAAGGGCGGCGATCCGGCACACGCCTACACCCCGGAGGAGCTTCGCGAACTCGTCCGCAAGACCAAAGCCGACGGTGCCGACGTCATCAAACTCTTCGCCACCTCCGGCCTCGGCGCCGGCGGTGGCCAGACCATGACCGCCGAACAGATCCAGGCCGTCTGCTCCGAAGCCAGGGCCATCGACCTCCGCGCCATCGTCCACGCCATCGGCGACAGCGGTGCCCGCGGCGCCGTCCTCGCCGGCTGCACCTCCATCGAACACGGCACGTTCCTCACCGATGCAACCCTCAAGCTCATGGTCGAGCATGGCACCTTCTTCGATCCGAACCTGCTCGTGCTGCACAACTATCTCGACAACCGCGCGAGCTTCACCTTCTCCGATGCCGCCCTCAGAACCATCGAGAACGGCCTGCCGCCCACCGCCGATGTCCTGCGCCGCGCCCGCGCCCTCGGCGTCAAGATCGTCTTCGGCACCGACGCCGTCGCCGGCTCTCATGGCCGCAACGCCGAGGAGTTCCTCTATCGCGTTCACGACGCCGGCGAGAAGCCCATGGACGCCCTCGTCAGCGCCACCTCCGCCGCTGCTGCCTCGCTCGGCATGGGGGGCGAGATCGGCGCCCTTGCCCCCGGTTACCAGGCCGACCTGATCGCCGTGGCGGGCGACCCGCTCACCGATATCACCGCCATGCGCCGCGTCGTCTTCGTCGTCAAAGGCGGCAAGGTCGTCAAGAACCTGACCCGCTAACGCGCTAAACTATCGACCATGAACCTCGCAGGCTGCGGCACCGCGCTCGTCACCCCCTTCCGCCCCGGCGGCAGCCTCGACGAGCCCGCTCTTCACGCTCTCGTTGAGTGGCAGATCGCTCAGGGCATAGACTTTCTCGTCCCTTGCGGCACCACCGGCGAAGCCTCCACCCTCACCGAAACCGAGACATTTCGCGTCGTTGAAACCGTCATCTCCGCCGCCCGGGGGCGAGTCCCCGTGATCGCCGGCTGCACCCACAACAGCACCCACGAGGCCGTCCGCCGCGCCGGCAAGCTGGCAGCCCTCCCCGGCCTCACCGGCCTCCTTACCGCCAACCCGTATTACAATCGCCCCGGCCAGGAAGGCCAATACCTCCACTTCAAGGCGATCGCCGAAGCCGTCGACCTCCCAATCCTGCTCTATAACATCCCCCCCCGTACCGGGGCCAACCTCGAACCAGCCACTGTACTCCGCCTCGCCGAGCTGCCCAATATCATCGGTATCAAGGAGTCCAGCGGCCACCTCGTCCAGATCGCCGAGCTCCTCACCTCCGCTCCCCGTTCCTTCTGCGTCTTCTCCGGCGACGACTACCTGGCCCTGCCCACCCTCGCCCTCGGTGCCGCGGGCCTCATCTCCGTCGCGTCGAACGCCATCCCGCACGAGATGACCACCCTTGTGCGGGCCATGCTTGAAGGTGACCTCCGCGCCGCGCGACGTCTCAACCGCCACTTCTTCCGCCTCATCCAGATGCTCTTCGCCGAGCCTAGCCC
>CAXTRY010000169.1:0-4399 GCA_964246805.1 uncultured Acidobacteriaceae bacterium | reverse complement strand
GCCTCGAACGCACCCGCGAGTCCTTTCCCACCCCCACCGGACTCACCTTCGACCCCGTCGCAGCCGCCGAGTCCTCCGCCGACCTCACCCTCGCCCTCCTCTTCCACCCCGAACGCGCCAGCCGCCTCGTCGAATACCACGCCCGCAACCCGGAGGAGCCGTCCCTCAACGATGTGATGGACGCCGCTCTCTCCGCCGCCTATCCCGCAGCCCGTTCGGCTCCGCCATCCGCCGACGCGCTTACCCAGAGCGTCCGCGACGCCGTCTATCTCCGCACCGTTGAGGCACTCCTCGCCTTGGCCGCCAGCCCGCAGGCCGCCGCGCCGGCACGTGCACTCGTTTCCGCACGGCTGGATCAACTTAAGCAAGCACACACGGCTTTATCGCTCGATGCCTACGTCACTCGCCGCATCGAGGAGTTCGAGCGCGACCCCGCCAGGTTCATACCCGCCAAACCCATTGAAGCTCCGCCCGGCATGCCTATTGGGGATGACAAAGACTTCTAATCACTGCCGAAGTCGCGCAGTGGCATAATCAGAGTAGAGGTCACGTCAATGGCCACCGCTACGCAAGCTTTTCCTGCGCTCCTTTCGCTCGACGAGTACATTCACACCACCTATCGTCCGGACTGCGAGTTCGTCGACGGCTATTTGGAGGAGCGGAGTTTGGGTACACCGAAACTCGCTTATCTTCAGACTAGACTGCTGATTTGGTTCGGTACCCGCGAAAAAGAGTGGAACATCCTTGTGATGGGCGATGTGAGAACCCGAGTGGGTGTAAACCGGGTAAGACTTCCCGATGTCGCCGTTCTCTCGGAAGTTTCAGCCGATCTGGATGCTCCCGTAATTCAGGCAGCGCCGCTAATCGCAATCGAGATTTTATCGCCCGAAGACCGTCTGAACCGGGTCACAATCCGGCTGGGCGACTTTCTTACTATGGGAGTGCAATACATCTGGCTCATAGATCCCATCAAGCGTGTGGCGTATACCTATACCGCCGATGGCCTTCAACTCGCCGAATCCCCACGCCTCACCCTGCCCAACTCTCCTATCTATCTCGACCTGCCCGAGCTCTTCGCCGCGCTCGACTGACCGAACTCACGTCCCACTCCCAAGACGTGAGTTCGGCAAGCACGGGGACACTACCAGGGAATCGTCTTTCCCATATGCACGAACGTCCCCGTAGGCCCATCCTCCGGCAGCATCGCCAACGCCACGCTCGTCTTCGCCCCATCCGCCAACTCCAGCGTTGCGCCGGTGCCGCCCATATCCGTCTTCACCCAGCCCGGATGCGCCGAGTTCACCTTGATCTTCGTATCTTGCAGCTCATGCGCCAGGTGGATCGTAAACGAGTTCAGCGCCGCCTTCGAAGCGTCATACGCAAACGTCTTCGCATCGTAGACGGGCGAACCCGGCGTGGCATGGAGTGTATTCGACCCCAGAATGCTCGACAGGTTCACAATTCGTCCAGCCTCGCTCTTCCGCAGCAGCGGCAACAGCGCCTGCGTCAGCCCCACCACGGCAAATACATTCGTCTCAAACGTCTTTCGCAGATCCTCCATCGGCAGCTTGCTCGTCTCGTTCGCCTTCCGCTCGTCCAGGAAAATCCCCGCGTTGTTCACCAGAATATCCAGCAGTCCAAACTCCTGCTCAATTTGCCTCGCGACCGTCGCGTAATCCTCCGGCGCATCCACATCCAGTTTCACCGGCCGCGCATCCAGTCCAGCCTTCTTCAACTCCGCCGCCGCGGCCTCACCCTTTGCCATGTCGCGCGCGCCCAGCAGCACCGTCACGCCCAACGCGCCCAGCTGCCGCGCCGTCTCCAACCCCAACCCCTTGTTCGCTCCCGTAATCAACGCCACCTTCGCCATGATTGAATCCTCCTCCCATCAGATGAGCCAGGCCGCGAAACGCTCCGCCACCGCCTGTGGAAGCCGCGCCTTCTTCATCCCGCGATCCACCACCACATGCACCGTCTGTCCCTCGCACAGCAGCATGCCTTCGCGCACCACGCGGTAGCCAAACCGGATTACCGAGCCGCGACATGCCGTCAGCCGCGTCTCCACCACCAGCTCATCGTCGTACCGCGCCGGAGCCCGATACCGCACCGTCGCCTCCACGACCGCGATCATGTATCCCGCTTCTTCCATCTGCTTATAGCTCAACCCCATCACCCGGATCAGCTCCACTCGCCCCACCTCAAACCACACCAGATAGTTCGCGTGATACACCACCCCCATCTGATCCGTCTCCGCATATCGCACCCGCACCCTCGCCTCAACCGTCTTGCCCTCGTCAGGAATCATCCTTCCAGTCTACGGTTCTCAAAAACGCCTCTTGAATCCATTTCCGCGAAGTGCAATTCTTATAGCTATGGCGCCTGCTCGCTTCATATTTCGCTTTCCGCCACACTTAAGGCCTACGTCGACGCTCAGGTCGAATCGGGCGACTATGGCAGCCCCGAAGATTTCTTTCGCGACCTTGTCGAAGAAGACCGCGAACGATACCTTGCCTATCTCGAAGGGCGTCTGCTCAAAAATATGGACAGCCAACCTATATCGATCTCCCGCGAAGAAATCGAGCAAGGTGACTTTCTCGATTTATGCCGTGAGAAGCTTTGAGAAAACGCGTGAGCGAATCGACTGGATTGCAGCTTGCCATCCTTGAAGCAGCCTTGAAGGAGATCATCCAACAGGCAAAGTATTTCGAAGAGCGTGGAGGACTTTCCCTGGCAAATCGCTGGGGCCAGACGGTTCTTGCAACAATAGGTTCTTTATTGGATACGCCGGAGCGGGATAGATCTTTGCCGCTTCCATTCAATCGTTTGCGTCCACTCAGGCGCGTTCCCGTGCAAGACTTTCAAAAGTATTCCATCTTTTATCAAATTGACCTGAATAGCCGCGTGCTGACCGTTATTGCGGTTCTACATACCTCTCGCGATGCGGCACGTGTCCTGGCGACACCCCGCAACTAAGTCCTCCATGCGCCTCCTTCCCACCGACGCCCTTCTCGTGATCGACCTCCAGAACGACTTTTGCCCCGGCGGCGCGCTCGCCATCGCGCACGGCGACAACATCATTCCCACCATCAACGCCCTCGCGCGCCGCTTCGACCACGTCATCCTTACCCAGGACTGGCACCCGCCCGCCCATATCTCCTTCGCCTCCACCCACCTCGGCAAGCGGCCCTACGAGACGATCGCCACCCCCCACGGCGCGCAAACCCTTTGGCCCGATCACTGCCTCCAGCATTCTCCGGGCGCGGCCTTCCATCCCGCGATGGACATCCCGCACGCCGAGCTGATCCTTCGCAAAGGCTTTCGCCGCGAGATCGACTCCTACTCCGCCTTCCTCGAAAACGACCGCACCACGGCCACCGGCCTGGCCGGGTACCTGCGCGAACGCGGCCTCACCCGTCTCTTCCTTTGCGGCCTAGCCTACGACTTCTGCGTCCGCTTCTCCGCCCTCGACGGCAAAACCCTAGGCTTTGAAACTCTCGTCGTGGAAGACGCCACCCGCGCCGTCAACCTGCCAGCCGCGGGCGCTCTCCCCGGCAGCGTCGAAGCCACCAACGCCGCCCTCGCGGCCGCCAACATCCTCCGCATCTCGACTGCGGATACGGGTTTCCCGTACAATAACCATGTTGAAGTTTAAATGGGATAAAGCAAAGGCCTTGGTCAATCTGCGCGTCCACGGCGTAGCTTCGACCTGGCGACGACCGTCTTCAAGGACACGCTCGCCGTTGAGTGGCTCGACGGTCGCGAGGACTACGGAGAACAACGCTTCCTCATGATCGGCATGGCCAAGGACCTTTCGCTGCTGTGTGTCGCGCATACCGAGCGCGAAGACCACATCCGCATCATCTCAGCCCGTGAAGCCACACAACAGGAGCAAAACGAGTATGCCTTCCAAAGTACCTGACACGGCCTTGTAGCAGATGGTCTCCGAAGCCTGCGCCGACCCGGACGCCAAGCCGCTTACATCTGCCGATTTCCAACGTATGAAGCGAACGCCGCAAACAAAAATCATTCGCCGCGCGTTGGAACTGACCCAGGAAGAGTTCTCCCTCCGTTTTCACATCCCTCTCGGCACCCTGCGCGATTGGGAACAAGGCCGCGCCGAACCCGACCAGCCTACCCGCGCCTACATCACGCTCATCGCCCGAGACCCCGAATACGTCGAGCGCACGTTGAATCGGCAAGTCAGCTAATCTGTAGCTTTTATGACCGAGACCGAAGCCTGGATCGACACCGAAGCGACCGTCACCTCCTGCCGCTTCCAGTTCGCCCGGCTAAACACGTTCACCCTCGGCATGCAGACCGGCGAGAAGTTCCGCATCACCTTCGACTACTACGCCCACGGCCGCCTCTACTCCGACGAGTTCCAATCGCCTGTTGCCAT
>CAXTRY010000168.1:0-4445 GCA_964246805.1 uncultured Acidobacteriaceae bacterium | reverse complement strand
CGCACTCACCGTCATCGTAAAGCTCGCCGTCTCTCCTTCAAGCGCCGGCAGCTCGAACGCATGGATGGTAATGCGCGCGGGCTTGACCCGCACCTCCGCCCCCGCGCGCGCCAGCTTATGCGCCGGAACCCCGCCGATCTTCTTCGCCGAAAACACCGGCGGCATCTGTTCCATTGCCCCGTGGAACCGCTCCGCCAGCCCTCGCAGCTCCTCCAGCCCGAGCGTCAGAGGCCGCACCTCCCCCACCTGCTCGCCCTCAGCGTCGAAGGTATCCGTCGCCCAGCCAAACCGGATCGTCCCGGTATACGCCTTCTCCGCCTGACTGAAGTACTGTGCCAGCCGTGTATATTTTCCCAGCAGCAGAGGCAACACTCCGGTCGCCATCGGGTCGAGCGTCCCAAGATGCCCGATCGACTTCTCCCCCGTCACCCGCCGCACCATGGCCACGCAGTCGTGGGAGGTCACCCCGGCAGGCTTGTCCAACACTAAAAGTCCGTTCATCATTTCAGATTACAGTCCCGTTACAGATAGCTCCCCGTCCGCCGCACCAGCGAGAGGAACTCGTTCCGCGTCTGCAACTGCGTCTTGAACACCCCCAGCATCGCCGAGGTCACGGTCGACGAGTGCTGCTTCTCCACCCCGCGCATCATCATGCACAGATGAGAAGCCTCCAGAATCACCGCCACGCCTTGCGGATGAATCGCGTCATCGATCGCCTCGGCAATCTCCCGCGTCAACCTCTCCTGCACCTGTAACCGCCGCGCGAACACGTCCACCAGCCGCGGAATCTTGCTCAGGCCGATCACCTTGCCCCGCGGCACATACGCCACATGCGCCTTGCCGAAGAACGGCAGCAGATGGTGCTCGCACATAGAATAAAACTCGATGTCCTTCACCATCACCATCTCGTCGTAATCCACGTCGAACAGCGCCTCATGCAGCACCGTACTCACGTCCTGCGTATAGCCGCGCGTCAGGAAGGCCATGGACTTTTCCATCCGCTCCGGCGTCCGCAGCAGCCCATCGCGGTCCGGGTCCTCGCCGATCCGCGCAATCAACTCCCGGTAAATATCCTGAGTCGATGCTTCGCTCAGCGTTACACCTTCAATCGCCGTAGAACTTCCCATGCCAGTCTCCTTACAACCTTGCCTCGGGTCCCTTGCCAGCGTAGTCGAAAGAATTATTTCCAGTCTCTTCCACGTGCACGTTCACCAGCTCGGCACCGCGAAACTCCGCGAAAATCCCGTGCACCGCCACCGCAAGATTCTCCGTTGTCGACACCGCTTCTCGAAATACCGGCAGCGTATTAAGATTCTGATGATCGAACCGAGCCAATAACCGCTCCGCCGCAAACCCATCCAACGCGGCCAGGTCGCAAACCATCCCTGTCACCGCGTCCACGTCGCCGCCCATCGTCACCTCGACGACGTAATTGTGCCCATGCCCAAACGGGTTGTTGCACTTCCCAAACACCTCGCGATTGCGCTCCGCCGAATAGCTTTCCCTATGCAGTCGATGCGACGCGCTCAAGTGATACCGCCGCGATAAGTAAGCTCTCACGCCTCACCATAGAAGTCCGCAAACAGGTCCGCCGTCTCATACACCCGCACCCGGTGCAGCTTCGCGTTTGGAATGGTTCCGTCCAGCCGCCGCCAGATCGCCACCGCTATATTTTCCGTCGTAGGGATCTTCGCCGCAAACTCCGGTACCTCCAGGTTCAAGTGCCGGTGGTCGTAGACGCTCACCACCTCGTGCTCCAGAATCTCCTTCAACTCCTTCAAGTCCACGACAAACCCCGACACCGGATCGATCTCGCCCGCGACCGTCACCTCCAGCGTGTAGTTATGCCCATGCCCGTTCCGGTTCGCGCATTTGCCGAAGACGCGCAGGTTCTCCTCCGCCGTCCAGGCCTCCACCCAGTAGTAATGAGCCGCCGAAAACTCCGCCTTGCGTGTCAATAAAATCATCTCGTCCCATCTCTCACCCAATTACAGATGCCCCGTGTTCCAGCCTGATTCAAGACCCGCCGGCTTTGTAGCTCCGTCCCTTCCATTGCACTTCCTTTTTGATCCTGTAATCAATCACGCTCCTCACCAGCAGATAACAAAACAGCGGTATCCCCATGACCGACAGCACCGTATCCGCCATGGGAAAGTGCGCCCGCATTACCCGGTTGTAAAACCGGAGCGCCGTCCGCACCCATAGCAGGAAGAACACGACCCCTTGATACGGAATCTTCGGCGGCACCAGCACCGCCGCCGCCGGCAGCCCAAAGAACAGCGTAAAGTCCAGCGCCCGCCAGCACGCCAGCGCCATGGGCGAAGGCATCAGCACCGCCAGGTTCTTCCGCCACCCCGCCACCATCTCGCCCGCGGTCCAGTACATCCGGGCCGCCACGGCCTCGGGCGCATACCGGAAGCGAATCGGCCGTCCGCTCCGCTTGACATTTCGCGCCAGCGCCACATCTTCGAGCACCTCGCGCCCTACAACCCGGTGTCCGCCCACGGCAAAATAACCTTCCCGCTCCACCAGCAGGTACTGCCCATTCGCCGCCGCCAGCCGGTTGCCGATGTCGTTCACCTCTCGCGACGGATACACGCTCGCCAACTCCGAAAACACCAGCGGCATCACCGCTCGCTGCCACAATCCGCCGACGATCTGTCGCGGTGAGTACGAAAGCAGCGCCGCCCCATGCCGTTCCGCCTCCCTTATCGATCGCGATAAGTTCCCGGCCTCATGCACCGTATCCGCGTCCGTAAACAGCAGCCAACGCCCCCGCGACGCTTGTGCCCCCGTCCAGCAGGCATTGTTCTTCCCCGTAAATCCACCCAATCCATTCGCCAGCGCGCTCAGGTCCAACTCCGGCGCGGCCATCACGGTCACACCCGCAAATTCTTCCGCAATCTCGCGCGTCCCGTCGCTCGATGCGTCGTCGACGACGATCAACTCCCACTGCACGCCCAGCGCGAACCCTGGTTCACTCTGCCCCGCCAGGCTCGCCAGACACGTCCCAAGCGACCGCGCCTCATCCCGCGCCGGCACGATCACCGATAATTCCATCAAGCCATCCGTGCTCACAGCTTCGTATTATAGGAAGCAGAGGCTCTCCGTGCATTCAGTGCTCTTTATTTCCTCATCCCGTCATCCTAGGTCGGGTGCCCCATCCTCGACGACGGCTTCATCGTCGTTAGGGTGGGGTGCACTCCACCACCCAACCGCAACCCCCATCCTTTCGACCGGCGTTGCACATGCGCGCCGTCGCGGAGAGACCTCCGTATTTTGTCTTTGCCTCTCCCTGCTCCTTCTCCTTGCCACCGGCTGCGAGCGCGGCTCCCACCCCACCAACATCGGCAAGCCCGCCCCTCTCTTCACCACCACCGACGGCGTCCAGACCGTCAATCTCGCCAGCCTCCATGGTCAGGTCGTCGTCCTCAATCTATGGGCCTCCTGGTGCGCTCCCTGCGTGGAAGAACTCCCCAGCCTCCTCGCCCTTCAACAGCAAATGCCCGCCCTCAAGATCGTCGCCATCTCGCTCGACCAGGACGATGAAGTCTATCGTGCCTTCCTCGCCAAACATGCCGTCCACCTAAGCACCGTCCGCGATCCCGACGGCAAGATCAACGCCCTCTACGGCACCGCGCAAATCCCTGAAACCTACATCATCGACCGCCAGGGCATCCTCCGCCGCAAGTTCGTCTCCGCCCAGAACTGGACCAGCCCCGAGATCGTCGCCTATCTCTCCCGCCTCTGAGCTACATCGTATTTCCGCCATCCCGGCCCCCAAACCTCTCGTATGTCCCGTCCGTCCATGCCCGCAGCTTTCGCCGCGTCCAGCCCCTCATCCGTATCCTCGAAGACCACGCACCGCTCCGGCCTTACTCCTAGCCGCCGCGCCGCCTCCAGAAAAATATCCGGTGCCGGCTTTCCCGCCTTTACATCCGCCGCCACCACCACACAATCGAACAACCCCAGCAAGCCCGTAGTCCGCAGCGAAGCCTCCACGTTCGCCCGCTGCCCGTTCGATCCCACCGCCATCGGCACCCGGCCCTTCCATGCCCGAGCCACCTCAGCCACCACCGAAATCTCCTCAAGCAAATGCAATCCTTCTTTGAAGACCACCGCATAGCGCGCCAGCACCTCCGCCCGAGGAACCGCTCGCCCCCTCTCCCGCTCGAAATCATCGAACAGCGCCCGAGGCGTCAGCCCCGACCGGGGATAATAAAACTCGTCCGTCATCGCCAATCCATGCTCCGACAGCCCCACGCGTAAGGCCGCCAGATGCGCTCCCGCCGTATCCACCAGCGTCCCGTCGCAATCGAAGATCAGCGCGTCGAATGTTCCCGCAACCAGGTCTGTAATCATGCAACAAGTCTAAGGCTGTTTCGTCCGCGACAGCCGGTACATCAGCAGCGCCATCCGCTTGGCCTCTTTCGGCAGCGAGTCCA
>CAXTRY010000167.1:0-4452 GCA_964246805.1 uncultured Acidobacteriaceae bacterium | reverse complement strand
GCCCGTCAAGATCGCCGAAAGGTGCGTTACATCCGCCTGCGTGTACCCCCCGTTCACCCCTACCGTGTGCAGTTCCATCACCTCACGGCCATAGTTCTCATTCAACCCTTTGTTGCCGCGCTTCGCGTTCGGGTTCTTCGGGTCAGCCCCGTTGGCAATCGAATCCGGCCCCACAGACAGATAGTTGTCCAGATACACCATCATCGCCGGGCTCGTCGCCGTCGCCAGCAGCAGATCGCGAAACTTCCCCAGCGCGTTTTTGCGAATTACATCCCGCTCATAGGGCGTCGTATACCACTGGTCCGCATCCTTGCCGATATACACGTTGAAATGATTGAACCAGAAGTCGATCATCACCTCCTGCAACTGCCGCTCGCTCAGGATCGCCCGTACCATCTTGGCCTGTGAAAGCTCCTGCGCCGCCTCGCCCGCCACGTTCACATTGCCCGCCATCGCCCGGAAGATCTCCCGCTCGCGCGGCGTAAACTCCGACAACAGAAGATTTCGCTGATCCCCGCCCACGTAGCTGGTAAACGCGATCCGCTCCGCCACCGGCATCTTTACCAATGCCGCCATCCGCTGATTCTTCGGCAGAGCAAACAATTCTCCGGCAATCCGCGCCGCGACCGTCTGCCCCTCCGTCTTCTGCTTCGCCTTTTCCGTGTCCATAGGCTCCGCCGGCGGCTTGCCGGTCGCATCCAGCTTCTTCGAAACCTGCTGCTGGTTGTACTTCGCCGCCTGCACCTCATACACCGCCGCCAGCAGCGGGTCCGCCGGATACGGACGTTTGCCCTGCACTACCTGCTCGATAAATCCGCGATCAGGAAAGATCGCCAATATCTGCTCGGCAGACATCCCCAGCGTCGCATAATCCCCTAGCCGCTTGTCCGTCGCTCCATCCGGGATCGCCGCCGGGTTCAGCTGCTGCGCGAACCACGCATCCGCCCCCATCGCCTGCACGCGCTCGATCTCCCCCGGCCGCGCCCCAAAGGTAAACCGGTCGAGCATCTGCACCGCTCGCTCCCGCGCCGTCAACGGAGTCATCGGCGCATCGTTCGCCGGCACCGGCAGCTTCGGCCCACTCCTCACAATCGGAGCCACCGGGGCTTGTCCCCACACCGGGCTCGTCACCGCCACCGCCACCGCCAGCAAGAGCTTTCGCATAATGCCCCCACTCTTCTTAAACCGGCCCGGACGCATCAAGTTGCGCTAATCGTCCAAACACTCCCGCACCCGCCGCCAATCGATCCAACCCTCATGTCCGGCCAGGTGCTGCAAGTCCTCGGTCACCGGCTCCAGCTTGCCCTCTACAAACCGCGAAATCACCTGCGTCGGCGGATCGATCAGCATCACCGTGCCGATACCCATCGCCTCATAATCCCGCAGCTTGATCAGCATCCGCGGCAGCCGATCCTCCGGCGACATCACCTCGAAGACAGCCAAAGGAGCGTGCGTTAGAACCTGCTCGGTCGGCAAAGACCGGCTGAACACGCATACATCCGGCACACGATACCGCGTCGCGCTCACCCGCACCCTATACTCCGCGCGCACCCGCGCGTTCCACCCCTTACCATGCTCAATAAACCACCGCTGTATCGCCTGCTGCCACGACGCCTGATCGTACTGCCCCATCGGTCTCTCCTCGATCACGCCATCTACATACTCGCAGTCTAGCTCATGATCCAGGGTCCGTAGATACTCTTCAACGGGAACATAAACCGCAGTCGCCATCAGGCACCTCTGAAACAGAATACTCCCGCTCTTTAGAGCACTTAGACTGGCTGTGAACGAACGGGCACCTTTGGCGGCATTGCCTTTGCCCGCCACTTCCATACCATCCAAGCCACTCGCGCCAGCAACAATCCCGCCAGCCAGGCTGTGTCTTTCCACGGCGTCCGCACTCCCGCCTTCACCAACCACCAGTAGTGAATCATCGCGAAGATCGCCGCCACATACACCAGCCGATGCAGCCGCTGCCAGTTCTTGCCGCCCATGGCGCGCAGCACCCGTTGCGGCGACGTCACCGCCAGGGCCAGCAGAATCACCCAAGCCGCGAACCCCACCTGGATAAATCGCCGCTTCAGAATGTCGTTCCACATGGTCGGCCATACCAGCTTGAATTGCGTCAATACCTCGATCAGGCGCCCCGCCTTCACCCCCGCCAGCGCCGTCGATACGTCGTACCCCGAAAACAGAAACACGTAGGTCATCAGGTGCAGCGTCGCGTAGAAAAACGCATACAACCCCAGCATCCGCCGAAACCGGATTAGGTTCGCCCATGCGGCGCGGAGCCGCCGAATGGGGGTGATCGCCAGTGAAAGCAGCAGGGTGTAAACCGCCCAATCGCCCGTGTAATGCGTGAGGGTGTTGACCGGATCCGCGCCCAGAGCGTCGTGCTTGAACTGGTACAGCATTCCGAAAAACGGCACCAGACACAGCAGGTGTACGAGCACCTTCACATACGGGATCAATCGCGTCGGCATCGGCTCAATAGTACTTCTTCAGATCCATCCCGTTGTACAAACTCGCCACCTGGTCGCCGTATCCGTTGAACGGCAGCGTCGGAATGGAATGCGGAAACGCGCTCGCGTCGATTCGCCGCTCATGCGCCTGCGACCAGCGCGGATGATCGACCGCCGGGTTCACATTCGAATAGAACCCATATTCCTGCGAGTTGATCTCGCTCCAGGTGGTATGCGGCTGCTTGTCCGTAAAGTTGAACTTCACGATCGACTTGCCATTCTTGAACCCATACTTCCATGGGGTTACGACTCGCACCGGCGCGCCGTTCTGGTTTGGCAGCATCTGCCCATAGCACCCAAACGTCAACAGGCAGAGCGGATTCATCGCCTCGTCCATCCGCAGCCCTTCGGAGTACGGCCAGTCATACCCGCCCGGCAGGTCCGGCATCTGCTTCTTGTCCACCAGCGAGATAAACTGCACAAACTTCGCGCTTGGCAGCGGCTGGCAATAGTTGATGAACTCCGATAGTGAATATCCGTCCCACGGGATCACCATCGACCAGGCCTCCACGCACCGGTGCCGATACACCCGGTTCTCCAGCGGACGGTACGCAATCAAATCGTCGATATTCACTGTCAGCGGCTTCTTCACCAGGCCCGTCACCTGCACCGTCCACGGCCGTGTCCGCAGCGTATGCGCGTTCTTCGCCGGGTCGCTCTTGTCCGTCCCAAACTCATAGAAGTTGTTGTAATGGGTCGCCTTCACAAACGGCGTCTCCTGCTCCGCGACGCTGTATTTGCTGTCGACCGTCTTCAGTTTGTCATCCCCAAACGCCGCCACGGGATCAAGCGCCGCCATCGTACCGAGCGCCGCCGCGCCCGTCAGAAACCCACGGCGATTCCACGCCTTCTCCGGCGTAATCTCCGACGACCGAATCTCCACACCCTTGCGAATCAACATAATCCTTCTTCCGCTCCCTTAGAGGAGTCCACTTATAAGACGTTACAGCCAATTCAGCGGATGGCAGAACTCGCCCTCCCCTTACCGCGCAGCAGATAAACCACCGTTCCCATTGCGATCAGCCCACCTGCGAACAACAACTCCCGCCCAAAGTTCGCCCGTGACACCAAAATAAAGCTGAACCCCACCAGAGCCAGCACCGGCGGCCACGGATACAGCCACACCCGGAATGGCCGCTTCAACTCCGGCTGCGTCCGCCGCAGGTACATCACCCCCACGTGCTGCAACAAAAACTGCAGCAAAATCCGTACCACCACCAACGCCGCAATCACATCCCGCAGCGAAAAGAAACAGAACACCATCGCCACCCCGCCCAGCGCCAGCAGCGACACATACGGAAACCCCTTCTCCGGGTGCAGCCTTCCAAATGCTTTGAAGTAGTTACCATCCCGCGCCGCCGCAAACGGTATCCGCGAGTAGCCGAGCAGCAGCGAAAACACGCTCGCAAACGCCGTCGCCATTACCAGCACCGCTGCCAGCTTGCCCGCCACCGGCCCCCACCGCGGCCCATACGCCGTCTCCATAAACAGCGAGATGATCGCCCGTCGCGCCTCTACCGACTGCACCCCCAGCAGCGGCCGCCATGGCAGCACCGCCAGCACGCTCACGTTCATCAGCAGGTAAATCCCCGCCACGCACCCAATCGAGATCAGGATTGCCCGGGGGATCGTCCGCGCCGGGTCCTTCACCTCCGCCCCCAGAAACGTCACGTTGTAGTAGCCCCAATAGTCATAGGTCGCGATCAGCATCGCCGAGCCGAGTCCGGTAAAGAATGCGGGACTGAGCGTGAACGCCCCCGCCGGAAACGCGAACGCCTGCCCCCAGTGCGCGTGCGTCACGCCCGTCACGACGATCCACGCGATCGTCCCGAGCACCACCGCCCCCATCCCCAGCGACAACCGCTGCACCCCGGCAATGTTCCGGTACAGCAGCCACACCGCCACCACCACCGTCAGCAACGCCACAACC
>CAXTRY010000166.1:0-4612 GCA_964246805.1 uncultured Acidobacteriaceae bacterium | reverse complement strand
ATCGAGTAGCCCCAGAGCCTCCCCCGTCCGTCCCGCCCGGATCAGGTGCTCCATATACCCCATGTACAGATCGCTGCCATTCTCCAGAAACGGCAGCTCCAACTCCACGCTGGTAACCTTTGTTCTTTGCTGACGATAGATTGTGATGGCCTGCAAAAAGCACTTCGCAGCTAGACGAGGCCGACGCTCTTGCTCGTGGAGATCTGCCAGAGCGTATTCAGCTTGCCATTGCACCCACGGAGAGATCTTTGTCCGCGAAGCCAGGTGCGTTAGAACGGCGCTCGCTTTCGCCAAGGCTCCAGACTGCTTCCACGCCAACGCTTGCAGCAAGTCAACTTCTACTTCTTCATCAGTCAGGCTGCGCAACTGAACGATGTTTCTTGCTTGACTGATCTGCTCGTCAACAGAGACGGGCTCAAGATGCAAAAGAAGATTCGCTAATGCGACATGTGCGCTTAGCATTGTATCTAAATCACCGATACTCTCAGCCAAAGAAAGTGACTTAACTAGAAATGTCCTGGCTTCCGGCAGGTTACCAACCTGGACCTGGCTCATCCCACTATTTTTCAGCCATTGGATTTCATCCAACGTAGCGCCGATTGTTGCTGCTTCTTTAGCTGCGCGACGGGATTGATCCAACGCCCTCCTGCTATCACCTGTTTGATAATAGACCCAACCAAGATTGCCCAACGATTTTTCTAAGGCAAGCTCCGCTCCTATGCTTTGTGCAATTTCCGAAGCATGTGTCAGCCTTTGCAAGGCGTCCTCATAGTGCTCCTTTTGCAACGCGACCACGCCTAGATTCATCCACATCTCTGTTTGCAAATAAAGATTCTTGTGCGTTTCTGCCCTTCTAAAAGCTACCTGAAAGCAATCTTCCGCTGAATCTAAGTGTCCTTCATCTAACGCAACGGAGCCGCGAGCAGCCCACAATTCGTCCATCAACGAATCGCGGGGATGTAGCTTTGATGTTGAAGATATTAAGTTGTCTGCTGTTTGATATTGCCCTAAACGGCTGTCGGCCATTGCTAATAACAGATTGTATCTGACAAGAAGGTCGCTGCTTGAATGTAGGACATTTACTCTGCGAAGGAGATTAGCCGTCTCCTGGCTGCGTCCCTCATAAAGTTTGACCTTTGCCAGTGCAAGTTGAAATGATGGCAAATCTCTCGGTTTTGAAGTGGTAAGCGCCTGTTCCAGTAGTCGTTGTGCGGCCTGTAAATTACCATGTACAAAAAGCTGATTGACCTCGTCTTGAATGTTTTCGCTTGATCCTTCTAAAAGATCTCTTTGCTTTTCTCTACAACCTGAACCAGATAGCGCAATAACTGTAAGCGCTACGGCATAGGCCGTCCATTTCCGCGAGTGGTGCCGAATGCGATATTTCCATCCGCCGCGCATCCCATTTCCACTCTCAACATTGTCAGGTTGAAAGCAGCCTCCGACACCAGCAACTCCCCCAAAAACACATTCCCAAATCCGGGCACATGCACCACGTGCCCAAACGTAGATTGAGGGTCCGTCCCCTGCACCTCGTCCACCAGTGAGCATGCGATGTACCCCTTCTTTACGCGAGCATCCTTGGTATGCATCCAGCGATAACGATCCTTCAGCCACGACGGCGCATTCGTGCTGTTGAGGATCGCCGCCGCCTGCGCCTCGGCCTTCGCCACAAACGTATCGACCTCCGGCCACGGCTTGTCCGGATACAAAATCTGCATCGGCTCCGCCCCATGCTGCCCACCCGCCGCCGTCTGCCGCCGATGCGCCGCCTGCGCCCGCGTCTCCTTCGACGACAACAACTCCAGGTCGATCGGCACCGTCACCGCACGGCCCGCGATTCGTAGATTCTGAAACTGTGTTCCCACAAACGACACCGCCGGGTAGTACCCGTCGCTCGGATGCTCCGTGGCCAGTCGCGACACGATCCGGTCGCACGTTACCACTTCCATGACGTTCACCCGCTCGATCACCGAAGTCACCAGCGTCGTCCAGTTGCCGTTCTCCTTGCGCTGCGTCCCATGCACCTTTGAATACGCCGCGCCGCAGTCCAGCAGCCCTTCGAGCTTGTACTCTTCCACCCGCGCGTGCATATGTCCGCCCGCCTGGCTTAACGACACCGACCCGTGGCTGTGGAGCACATGCTCCATCGGGTGCGTAATATGCCCGCCCACCGGACTCGCGTCCGCGTGGTAATACATCACTCGCTTGGTGCTCGCGTTCATCGCCGCTCCTGCTTCATTGAAGATTGGTTACAGGGCCCGAGACTTTCTACTTCGCGAACAGCACGCGATACCGGTAGCTCGCGAGAGGCACCAGCCTATCACCCCCCGGTTGCGCCGCGGTAATATTTTCCACCCGCAGCTCCTGCAAGCCTTCCTTCGCCGCGCCCGCCGGCACCTGGATCGTCACCGCATCCCTCGCCCGCTCCGCCGGTACATCCACATGCCACAGCGCCGCGCCCGCCTCCGTATACAGCGTGCACCGGTACAGCGTAGCCCCGGCCGCCGGAGGAATGTCCACCGCCAGCGCATAGCTCCCATGCTGCGAAGCCGCAATCTCCGGCACCGTATCCCCGCGCGCCCCCGCGTTCGCCAGCACCAGCGGTTCCACCAGCATGGGCTGCTCATTGCGCGCCAGCTCCGCCCGCATGCCCGGCAACACCACCGCCGACAAATACCCGATCACCACCAGGCAAGCCGCCAGCGCCGGAGCCAACACCCCCGGCTGCCACAGCCACGCAAAGAAGTTTCGCTTCTGATGCCGCAAGCCCTCTACTTCGCCGCGCACCGGAAACTCCACCGGCGACCTCTCCAGTTCCGTCCGTGCCGCTTCTACAAACGACACGCCGCTCTTCAACTCAGCCGTACACTCCGCGCAGCCGAACAAATGCTCTTCGAACCGCTCGCGTTCCTCGCCGGTCAACTCCCCGAGCATGTAGCGCTCGACGCTCTTCCGCTCGATTGCGTCCTTATGGGTTTGTCTTGCCGTCATCGCGCCATCCTCGTTACTGGATGGTGCCTAAGGTGTTTGTTTCGTTTCAACGGGCCCCCGCATGTTCCGCATACGCTTTCCTGAAAGAGTTTTTGGCCCGATGCAGCAGAACCCGAATATATTCCCGTGAAACGCCCATCTCTCGACACACCTCATCCTTGTCCCGCTCGTCCAGAAACACCGCCTTCAGCACTCCTCTGTCCCGCGCCGTCAGCCCCCGGAGCACCGCGCGCACGTTCGCCCGGGTCTCCCCGGTAATCATTCCGTCCAGCGCCCCCGGTGCCCGCTCCACCAGCATTGCCGCCGTATCTTCCGCCAGCGGGTCCGCCCGGCCATCCGACCTGTATTGCTCGAACAACACGTTGTTGCAGATGGAGTTCACCAGCGAGCCCAGCCGCTCGGCATGACGCACCCCGCCCTCGCTGCGCAGCAGCACCAGCGCCCGCGCGAACGTCTCCTGCTTTACGTCCTCGATCGCCTGCGGAGAGCGCAGCCGCGACCGCAACTTCAACGTAATCAGCTCGCTGAAGTAGCGGACGAAATGTTCCTCCGTCGCCTCGTCGCCACATTGCAGCCGCTCGATATACGAAGCGTCGAAGGTGTCGAAGTTCACAGCTTTTCTCCTTTTCGCGTGTGGAAGGAGTGTACACCGGAAGGATTAGTTTCACGCGATCAACTTACACCGAAGTTACCGCCGTGCGGCTCCCGACCGAGCTTTCATCGGCAACACAATGCCTTTAGGCTGTTGCGATCACCCGAGGCTAAGCCTCACTCCCATCGGATGGAACGCACACTCATTGGAGCCGGAGACTACAAGCTTCGTATTCTATGTAGACTGAGGAGCGTGACATCCCCCTGGGTCCAAAACGCGTTCGGCGCGCATCCCGTTTTGCTCCTCGCCGTCATCGGCCTGGTCCTCGGCATGCGCCACTCGACCGACCCCGACCATGTCATCGCCGTCTCCACCATCGTCTGCAAGCAGCGCGGCCTCCGCAACGCTGCCCTCGTCGGCACCCTCTGGGGGCTCGGCCATACGCTCACCATCTTCGCCGTCGGCAGCCTCATCATCCTCTTCGGCGTCGTCATCCCGCCGCGTCTCGGCCTCTCCATGGAGTTCTCCGTCGCCCTCATGCTGATCCTGCTCGGCGTCCTCAACCTGACCGGCATCATGGGCCGCCTCACCCAACGCTTCTTCCCCCATAGCCACGTCGTAGAAACGACTTCCACCTTTTCACAGAAACTTGGCCGCTTTCACACCCTCCGCCCCCTCGCCATCGGCCTCGTCCACGGCCTCGCCGGATCGGCCGCCGTCGCCCTCCTCGTCCTTTCGACCATCCGCAGTCCGCTCTGGGCCACCGTCTACCTCTTGATCTTCGGCGCGGGCACCATGCTCGGCATGATGCTCATGACCGTCGCCATGGCTCTCCCGCTCGCCTTCGCCGGCGATAGATTCGCGAAGCTCAGCCACGTCCTCGGCATCGCCTCCGGCCTCGTCAGCGTGGCTTTCGGTACCTTCCTCGTCTACCAGCTGGGCTTTGTCGGCGGCCTTTTCACCAGCCACCCCCACTGGACCCCGCAGTAACCTTCGTCTCCAAACAAAACCCACCCCCACAAACCC
>CAXTRY010000165.1:0-4624 GCA_964246805.1 uncultured Acidobacteriaceae bacterium | reverse complement strand
GGCGTTACCCGCGCTCGGAACCGCCAGATGCCGCAGGCCATAGTGCCGCGCCATCGTCACCGCCAACCCCCGCCAGCGCGCCTTGAACGTCCCCGTCGGGTTCGCCCCCTCCTCCTTCACCAGCAGCCCCGCATACCGCCGGCTCTGCAACATCGGCGTCCACCCCTCGCCCAGAGTCACCGGCTCCACATCCGGCAGCACGGACGCATACCGCCACATTCCCAGGCTCGCCGGACTAGCCGCCGCCCGCTCGGCGATCTCCTCCCGCCGCGCCGTCCGCCGCAACGCCTCCATGTCGTACCGCACGTACAAACTCCCCGCGCAGAGTGGGCAGAGCGTCTGCGGGGTATCGGCCGAAACATGATGGTGGCAACGGGAGCATTCAAGCGAGGCGATCTTAGGCATGGCTATATTCTAGAAGCGTCGCGGAAGAGGGAGGAACGATGACCCGAACCACATGCAAACCCATAACCGTAGGCGAGATGCTCCTCAGCGAGTTCCTCGATCCCCTCGCCCTCACCCAGACCGAACTCGCCGAACAATCCGGCCTGCCCCGCAAGCACGTCAACGAACTCTGCCGGAACCGCCGCGCCATCACCGCCGACACCGCGCTGATCCTCAGCCGCGTCTTCGGCAACTCTCCCGACTTCTGGCTCAACACCCAGCGCCGCACCGACCTCTGGGAGGCGCTCCACACGCCCGAGCGCACCGCCCGCATCGAACGCGCCCGACCCCTCAGCCGTTCATAACGCGAGCTCTCACCCGCCTCGTAGTTCGTGCGCTAACCTCAGCTATGGGACTCGACGCTGTAGAGATCGTGCTTCGCACAGAAGAGTTGTTCGCCATTGCCATCAATGACGAAGAAGGAGCAAGCGTCCGCACCGTCGGAGACTTCTACAAACTGATCTGCACCAAGCTGAATGTCGTTCCGTTGTCGTCTCCCGCGACCTCACCAAGGCTTCCGAAGATTACACATGAGGAAAAGGGATTCTTATTCTTCTCTCGACAAACGTCGCTGCCCGCACCGCCTGAGGTATTGCCATGGTCCCCGCAAACTGTCTGGGATTGCACGGTTGCCATCTTTGTCGATCAACAAAGGCTAAAACCGGAAGAGATCCTCTACCATGCCCGTATCAACCAAGACCTTGGCATTGATTAGAGTCGCTCTAAGCACAGGAGAAAGCCAATGACCAAAGCCTTCGCCATCCATCCCGGCGACATCCTCCTTACCGAGTTCATGGAGCCCGTCGGCCTCACCGCCTACCGCCTCGCCAAGGAGCTGCACGTCAGCATCCCCCGCATCAACGATCTCGTCCGCGGCAAAAGGGCGATCACCGCCGATACGGCGCTGCGCCTCGGCATCTACTTCGGCCTACCCGCCCAGTTCTGGATGAATCTGCAAAACGAGTACGACCTGCGCATGGCCAAGACCGACGCGGTCGCCAAGGTGCAACCCCGCGCCGCGTAGCCTCACCGCATTTTCATCATGTAACCGCCAGGAATGAGCCTCAACTTGGTATCCTAGAAAAGACATGATGACCAAACAAGAGCTTCTCGCCCGCCGCATCGAACACCTCGACATCACGCAGCACAACGTCGTCCCCCTCGTCGACGCCATGGGCAAGATGGCCTACAGCTCGCGTGACACCTTCCGCGCCGCCTCCATCTACGACATGATGCTGCGCGACACCGACTGCGGCGTCATCCTCTGCCTCGCCGGGTCGCTGATCTCCGCCGGCCTGCAGAAGATCTTCGTCGACCTCATCCGCAACAACATGGTGGACGCCATCGTCTCCACCGGCGCGAACATCGTCGATCAGGACTTCTTCGAGGCCCTCGGCTTCAACCACTACATCGCCGGCGACGAGTTCAAGTACGGGGCCGAGGACGCCACCCTCCGCGAGCTCATGATCGATCGCATCTACGACACCTTCATCGACGAGGAAGAGCTCCGCCTCTGCGACGAGGTCACCCACCAGATTACCGACTCGCTCGACTCGCGCCCCTACAGCTCCCGCGAGTTCATCCAGGCCATGGGCAAGTACCTCTCCGACAACGGCAAAACGCCGCAAGCCGGCGGCCGCGACTCCATCGTCCTCGCCGCCTACGAGAAGGATGTGCCGATCTTCGTTCCCGCCTTCTCCGACTGCTCCGCCGGCTTCGGTCTCGTCGCCCACCAGCACGCGCGGCAAGGCAAGCCTATGGTCTCGATCGACTCCGCCAAGGACTTCTACGAGATCACCCAGCTCAAGATCGCCAACCCCACCACCGGTCTGCTGATGATCGGCGGCGGCGTCCCCAAGAACTTCGCCCAGGACATCGTCGTCGCCGCCGACATCCTCGGCACCGAAGCCTCCATGCACAAGTACGCCATCCAGATCACGGTGGCCGACGCCCGCGACGGCGCGCTCTCCGGCTCCACGCTGAAGGAAGCAAGCTCCTGGGGCAAGGTCGACCTCACCTACGAGCAGATGGTCTTCGCCGAAGCCACCATGGCCCTGCCGCTGATCGCCGGCTACGCCTTCCACAAGAACGCCGCCGCCGCCCGCACCGGCAAACGCTTTGCCAAGCACTTCAACCAGGTCGCCGTGTTGGCGTGATCGCGGCGTAACTCCATTGGCAAAGCAAGTCGTGCTGTAAGGGCTTGTCACTTACGAGAATGCGACTTCGCGGTACTGACCCATGAAGTCAGCGACGGCTTAATCAAGTAATAGATTGGACCGCAACTGTGAAACACGTCTTGGCAGTCCTCTTCTGTGCGCTCGCTGGCTCGGCGGTCGCTCGCAGTCAGATGATCGAGGTACACGGGCATCATCTGTTTCTGAACTGCCAAGGGGATACAAAGGGTGCCACGGTCGTTCTGATTGCAGGCGGTGGCGGCACGACCGAGATATGGAACAGGGTTCAGCAACCTATTTCCCAGTTCGCCCGCGTGTGTAGCTACGATCGCCTTGGGTTGGGTCGCAGCGAGGCTCCTCATAAAGGAGAGGAACAGTCCGTGAACGCGATTATTTCCGACTTGGCAGACCTATTAAAGGCAGCAAAGATTAAGCCGCCATACGTCCTCGTAGGCCACTCCATCGGCGGACTGTATGCTCGCGCTTACGACAGGCGTCATGATGACAAAGTGGCCGGTATTGTCCTGATTGATTCCTCGCACGAGGAGCAGATCTGGCGATTTGCCCAGGGTGAACCCGACGCTCTGGGAGAGTATCCGCGATGGCGTGATCAGGACTTTATGCGTTCAGAGGGCTTCTTGCCTCCGGGAGAACACCTTCGGTGGACCTTCACCAAACCTTTGATCACAATCGAGCATGGTATTCCGTTCGAACCTGTCTGGCACCAGATGCAAATGGATCTTGCCAATCGTTCTCCTCAGGGTCATCTCGTAACGGCAGCTGACAGCGGCCATTACATCCAGAAGATCCAGCCAGCTCTTGTGATCAATGCAACCCGTGAGGTGCTTAACCAGGCCGAAAAGCGTTGATCCATTGCAGGATGATTTCTCCCCAACTCAAAACCGCTGCTGATGCGCTCGGGTGCCCCACCGTCGCGACAGTCTCACCGTCGCTAAGGTGGGATTCCACTCCCGCTGGAATCCGCGCCTGCTTCTCGCTGTTGCCCTTGTACTTTCCGGTTTGTCATTCCCGAAGGGAATCTGCGTCTCGCGTTATGGTGTCATTCCAAAGCGAAGCGAAGGAATCCTCCTTCTCGCCGTCGCCCTTGCCCTTCTTGTTGTCATTCGCAAAGGGAATCCGCGTTCCCGCACCGCTAAATAGTTGTCAAGCCCACCCACCCCCAAAAACACCGCTATCTCCTTCATTCCAAACCAAATGAAATCTCCTTAACTTTGCGCATGAGTTATACCCAACCTGCTATTCTGGAAATACATCGAAAAGGCCCGGCACTCAGCCGGGCCTTTTCCTATTAACCACTTCGTACCGGGTGTACCGAAGTACACCCTTAACCCATGCAGAATCATCACTTCGCACCGAAGTACCCGGAGGGGGGTACCCCAATGAACGAGCGTCCCGAGCAGTTCCGTTGCCGCCACATCTTCACCGACGGTCGTCGTTGTGGCAGCGCCAGCCTCCGTGCCGAGCAATTCTGCTACTTCCACCACACCACCCGCCGTCCCGCGCCCCGGCCCAAAAACAGCGGGCTCACCCTCAACCCGGCCGACGACTTCCAGATCGCCCCGCCCGAGGACCGCCACGCCATTCAGCACGCCATCGGCGAAATCCTCTGCCGCGTCGCCGCCAACCAACTCGATTCCCGCCGCGCCGCCCTCCTCCATCAGGAACGAGTAGCCGGGGCGGGCGCGGGCCAGCTCGTCGCGGATGGTGGCCTCGGCGCGGATGTCGGCCTGGGAGACGAAGTCGGACGGGCCCTTGATGCTGACCTGGAGCTGCTCGACCTCGGTGAAGTCGCGCAACAGGCGCTTGGCCGCCTTCTGCGCGGCGTTCTGCATGATGGTCATGTGCGGCGAGAGGCGGAGCGCCATGATTGTAAGCCTTGGCCTTAGCCCTTGGCGCGCTCCACGTAGCTGGCGTCCTCGGTCCGTACCACGATCCGTTCACCCGCCTCGACGAATGGCGGCACCTGCGTCTTCACGCCGTTCGAA
>CAXTRY010000164.1:0-4648 GCA_964246805.1 uncultured Acidobacteriaceae bacterium | reverse complement strand
CCGTGCCCGGCATGTCCACCGGCCCGGACGACGACCAGGCCATCCCCCACGATACCCCGGCCATCCCCTCTTCGCCTTGGGTTCTGCCCGGCCGCTACACCGTCCGCCTCATCGCCGGAGGCAAGACCCAGACGCAGCCACTCGAAGTCATCCTCGACCCCCGCGTCCACACCCCGATGCCCGAACTCCAGGCCCAATTCGATCTCGCCTGGAAGCTCTACCGGGACACCCTCGCCGCCACGCAGGCGCTTCACGAGATCGGCACCCTCCGCGATCAATTCAAGACCCGCGGCACCCAGCCGCCTGTCGCCGCTGCCTCCGAATCCATGGAAGGCAAGCTAGGCAAGATCGCCGGGGGAGCCGAAGGCGGACGCCGTGGCGGCCCGGCGGGCCCAGCCACCCTTACCTCCGTCCGCACCCAGGAGGCCCGTCTGGAATACGCCATTGAAAACGCCGACGTGGCCCCCACCACCGCCCAGCGCGAGGCCTACGCAACCGTCAACCAGCCCCTCGGCGACCTCATCCAGCAGTGGCAGATCCTCAAATCCACCAGCCTCCAGGCCCTCAACGCCGACCTCCGCGCCCGGAACCTCCCGCCGCTTACCCTCGACACCGCCCGCCTTGACCACGATGTCGAAGACCAGATCGAGATGGGCGACGAACCCTAGCCGACGGGAGGTTGAATGCCGCAAAGAAGGTTAACGACTGCAATGCTCTGCATGGGGTTTTGGCCGTCCCACGCCCAGACCCTCGACACCGCCACCCTCTCCGGCACCGTCGCCGATACAACCCGCGCCGTCCTCGCCGGAGCCGTCATCCATCTTACCAACCCGCAATCCAGCCTCGACCGTACCGTGATCTCCGATCCCCAAGGCCGCTTCGCCTTTCAGGGCGTCCCCACGACCGGCGACTACACCCTCACTGCCGCCCGTGACGGCTTCTCCGAGACTCGCCGCGACCACTTAGCCTTTGTTCCCGGCAGCACCGCCACCCTGTCGGTCGAGCTTGGCGTCGCCGGAACCGCCAGTGAACTTACCATCGCCGGAGCCGCCAACGAAGTCCGCGTTGATCAGCCCCAACTCGGCCAAAATCTTACTCATCGGCAGATCGACGACACCCCCATTCCCAACCGCCGCCTTACCTTTCTTCCCCTGCTCAACGCCGCCAACCGCCCCGCCATCAATCAGGGCGATATCTTCATGAACCAGTTTCTCTTCACCACAAACGGAGCCGGACGCAGACAAACCTGGTTTGAGGTCGATGGCGCAACCGGTAATGATTCCTGGGGCCGCCAGACCATCTTTACCACTTTCCCCCTCGCCGCTGTCGCCGAGGTCACCATCCTCACTAATAGTTTCTCCGCCGAGTACGGCGCAAGCACCGGCAGCGTCGTCAATCTCGTTACCCGTTCCGGCTCCCGCGACTTCCACGGCGAAGCCCTCGGTCTCTGGCGGCCCTCCGGTCCCGAGGCCGCCCTCTCCGGCTTTATCCCCGCCAACGCCGCCTCCGGCAACGACATCACCAACGACCGCCTCTATCAAGGCTCCGGCGCGCTCTCCGGTCCCCTCGGCCGGGCCACCACCTTCTTTGTCGCCGGTGAGTGGAGCGGCGAAAACCGTGCTTCTCCCGTCACCTCCATACTCGCGCCCGGCGACTACATAGGCCGCTATCGCGACGAGCTCGGCTTTCTACGCCTCGATCGCCAACTGTCGCCCGATCAAACCGCCTTCTTCCGCGGCGATGTCGACGCCTTCTTCGACACCAACCCTAACGGCACGGTGGGGGGCCAGACCTTGCCCAGCGTCGCCCGCGTCTTCCGTCGCCGCACCTACACCGCCGAACTGGGCGAGACTGCCGTCCTCTCCCCGCGCCTCGTCAACAGCCTTCGCGTCCAGTTCCTCCTCGGCTCCCCTATTACCCAGTTCGATCCCGTCGTGAGCGGTACCCAGTTCGTTGTGCCTATCTCTAGCGGCGGCACCTTCACCTCCGGCACTTCGCAGTCCGCCCTTCTGCTCAATCGCCAGTATGAGGTCCGTGAGACGCTCTCCGCCCGTTTGGGCCGCCAGCAGCTGTCACTTGGCGGACAAATGATTGCCGCCCACAACGGCGGCGACAGCAAGGAGTTCGGCGGCCCCATCTATCAGGGACGCTTCACCTACAATCCCTGTACCCTCAGCGTCGCCCTCTGCGAAAGCCCCAGTTTCCTTAACAACATTGCCAACGTCGCCAACTATACCCAGAGCTACGGCAACGCCGCCTACACCGTGGATGATGTCCTTTGGGCGCTCTTCGCCCAGGACGATCTCCGCGCCACGTCGCGCCTCACCCTCAACGCCGGTCTGCGCTACGAACGCCAGACCTTTACCGATTCGAACCTCCTCTTCGCCCCACGCGCCGGTTTGGTCTATGACTTGACCGGTGCAAGCCGCACCGTCATCAGAGCCGGCTTCGGCCTCTACGCCTCCCAGGTCATCGACAACTCCGAGGCCAATTACACCCTGACCGGCCCCACCGGCGTCTTCAACTACACCGCCGCTCCCGGCCAGGCAGGCTTCCCAAACAGCATCGCCTCCGCTCCGCTCCCCAGCTTCCCTGCCGGAGCCGCCGTCCCCCTTCGCTCCCTCTATATACGTCCCGGCCTTGCTTCCTATTACGACCGGTTCTTCCCCACCGATACTCTGCTCAACTATCCCGCTAGGCTCCTCGATCCCTATTCCGAACAGTGGACCCTATCGCTTGAGCATCAGCTAGCCACCGGCTGGCTCGCGAGCATCGACTATATCGGCACCCACACCCTCCGTATCACCCGCCCGCTCGACCTCGATCCGCCCTCGACCTTCACTCGCACCGCCCCCGGCCAGGTCCGCACCGCCCAGGCCGCCAACTGTACTCGCCCCTACTGGATCGCCTGGTACGCCCAGCACGGAGCCACCTGCAATCCCGCCAAGGCTGGCAGCTCACAGCCGCCTTATAGCGTCATCCAGACAGACGCTCCGGACGGCACCCTCCATTACGACGCGCTCGACCTTAACCTTACCCACGCCTTTGCCCACGGCTTCGCGCTCCTCGCCAGCTACGCCTTCGCCCACACGCTCGACACGGTAGACCCCGATACCAACAGCCAAAATTCCAACGATCCCCGCCAGACCGGCGCACCCGAATACGGCAACGCGATCTACGATCAGCGCCACCGCTTCGTTCTCAGCGGCATGGTTACCGCCCCGTTTGCCGTGCATCTCGGCGGCATCGCCACCCTCGCCGGCGGCCTTCCTTATAACGTCGTTACCGGCGCGACGAATAGCGGCGATACCGGAGCCACCACCGATCGCCCCATCGTCAACGGCGTACTGCTTGGACGCAACACCGGGCGCGGCGCACCGATCTACGACATCGCCCCCTTCATCGCCCGCACCTTCCCGCTAGCCCCCGAACGCCTCCGCCTGGACCTCCGCGTCGAGGCCTTCAACGTCCTCAACCACGCCAACTTCATCGGTTATAGCAGCACCTACGGCAACGCCGCCGGCCCCGGCCCCGGCTTCGGCGCACCTCTGCCCGGCGTTGCCAGCCAACTCCCCGCCCGCTCCCTCCAGTTCGCCGCCAAAGTCAGCTTCTAACCCCGGAGACCACAAAGCGGATGCCTCTTATCCTCACAACTCCTCACGAGGGCTTTGATCGTCGCAGGGTGCTGCTCCTGTTCCAAACTCACCGCATGATACCGTAAGCCAAATATCTTTACGCGTTCCACAGGAGCATTCCCATGAGCCGCCGCGCCCTCCTCTGCCTCCTCTTCGCCGTTACCGCGGGCGCTCAATCTCTTCCGCCCGCCATGCTCGACGGCCTTCATTGGCGCGATGTCGGCCCCATGCGCGGAGGCCGCAGCTACGGCGTCGCCGGTGTCCCTTCGCAGCCCGACACGTTCTACTTCGGCTCCGTCGGCGGCGGCGTCTGGAAGACCGAAAACGCCGGCCGCACCTGGTTTCCCATCGCCGATTCCACCCAGGCGGATCCCCGCGCCGGCATCCCCATCGGCTCTATCGGCGCCATCGCCGTCGCGCCCTCCGACCCCAACATCGTCTACGTCGGCACCGGCGAGCCCGATATCCGCAGTCAGCACTCTTACGGCGACGGTATGTACAAATCCGTCGACGCCGGCCGCACCTGGACCCACGCCGGCCTCGAAGCCACCGCGCACATCGGCCGCGTCGTCATCGACCCCCGCGATCCCAGCCGCGTCTACGTCGCCGCCCTCGGCCACGTCTACGGACCCAATCCCGAGCGCGGCCTCTATCGCACGACCGACGGTGGCGCACACTGGAAGAAGGTCCTCTTCAAAGCCGACGACCCGGAAAATGTCGGCGCGATCGATATAGCCCTCGACCCCACTGACCCGCGCACGGTCTACGCGTCCCTATGGGCTACCCGCCGCCCGCCCTGGGCTGTCTATGCCCCGTCGTACATGCCCGGCAGCGGCCTCTATAAGTCCACCGACGGCGGCGACACCTGGCACCAGCTCACCGGCGGCCTCCCCGGCGACGCCTTTGTCGGCAAGATCGGCATCGCTGTCGCGCCCAGCAACCCCAAGCGCCTTTGGGCCGTCGTCGACGATATCGGCAAAGCTGTCGCCGCTTCCCTCAACCCCCCACCCACC
>CAXTRY010000163.1:0-4651 GCA_964246805.1 uncultured Acidobacteriaceae bacterium | reverse complement strand
AAGTCGAAGATCAGGACCTTGATGGCTCCGGGCATCACCCAGCGATAGCCGAACCAGACTCCGGCCATAAAGAGGCCGATGGTGGCGAACATGAACGGCCAGACGTAACGTTTCTCATGCGCGTACATACCGGGCGAGATGAAGAGCCATATCTGGTAGAGGATGAAGGGGCTGGCAAGGATGCAGCCGCCCACGAAGGCCGTTTTGAGATACAGGTTCAGGCCGTCGGTGGGGTGTGTGAAGTTGAGTTGGATGTGCAGCTGGTCGAGCGGAGCCTGAATGATGCCGTACAGGCGCTCGTGGAAGGCATACGCGACGGCGAACCCGATGACAAGATACGCGACAGAGTGAAGGAGGCGCTTGCGAAGCTCGGTGAGGTGCTCCATCAGGCTCATGCCGGGGAGTTCGACGCGGTCTTGCACGGATTGTCGCGCGCGATCTATGGGATGGATGGGATCGAGGATAGTCTCAGCCATGGAGGGCAGCCTCGGCGTGGTTCGCGATTGGAAGGGGCATCTGAGCCTCGGCCACTTCAGGATCGGTGGTGTGTGGAATGGACTCCAGCACGGAGGCGAGGGGGGAAGCGCCGCGGCTGACAGGAAGACCGCTGGCGGGAGGCATCATGTGGAGGTCGCCGGAGGAGGCAATCGGAAGCGGGGCCGTGCGGCGGTCGGGGCGCTCGGCATCGGCGATAGTGTCCATGGGTGCGGCGATGGTGTTCTCTTCATACACCGCGACGGCGGGCTGATGCGGGTGGTCGATGACGATGGTCTCGTCCTGCATTGTGTTTGGGAGCATGGCGGGCGCGGCGATCGCGGAAACGGGGGCTGCGGCCTCCATGGCGGCGATCTTCTTCTTCTGTTCTTCCTGTTCGGAGACGCGCAGCTCGTCTTCCATCTGCATGCGGAACTCGTTGGAAGCGCGGCGGAACTCGCCCATCAGCTTACCGAACTGGCGCGCGAGCTCCGGCAGCTTCTTGGGGCCGAAGAGGAGGAGCGCGATAAGGGCGATAAGGGCGGTGTCGCCGAAGCTCGGCATACGTGAACTCCATGATACGGCTTAGGTGCGCGGTGAACAAATAGCCTGCAACGCGATGCACGGCATGGGAGCGAAGCGCCGGCAGTGTTGTAGAGTGGATCGGGTATCGAGCGCTTCGGTGCATCCTTCGCGCGCCGTTCTCGTCTAAATTGGAGAACGATCGGCCAATCGCCGATGTACGTTTTACGGGCGGCAACATCCCCGTGGATTGGGTGCTTTCAAGCGAGAGAGCATAGCGAGTCCACTGCAGCCCATGGTTGTCAATGCTTTCAACATCCCCGTTTGGCTGGGCTATCGGTCCCGGCGCAGACTGAAGGCGGAGTACAGTGATGGAACTATTGGAGGAAACCGCGGTTGCGGCGGAGTCGGTTGCGGCGGAATCGGTGGTACTGTCCGCGGCGTGTTCGCTGGACCATTATTTGGAGCAGCCCGATGAGACGATGGATGCGCGCATCGCGGCGGCACGGGCGACGCTTGGAACCGATGTTGTCCTCCTTGGGCACCATTACCAGCGCGACGAGGTGATCCGGTTCGCCGACTTTACCGGCGACAGCTACAAGCTCTCGAAGGTGGCGTCGGAGACGAATGCGAAGTTCATGCTCTTTTGCGGCGTTCACTTTATGGCGGAGACGGCGGATATTCTGGCGCAGCCGTGGCAACAGGTGATCCTGCCGGACCTGAACGCCGGGTGTTCCATGGCCGACATGGCGGAGATCGGCCAGGTGGAGGACTGTTGGGACACGCTGGGGCGCGCGGGGCTGACGGACGATCTGATTCCGCTGACGTATATGAACTCGGCCGCGGCGATCAAGGCGTTCTGCGGCGAGCGGGGCGGTCTTGTATGCACGTCTTCGAACGCGCGCGGGGCGTTTGAGTGGGCGTTTGCGCGCGCGGGTAAGATTCTGTTTCTGCCGGATCAGCATCTGGGACGGAACACCGGCTTTGCCATGGGCATCCCGCTGCACGAGATGGTCGTGTTCGATCCCTACCAGATCGGCGGGGGCGTCGCGCCGGACCGGTTGCGGGCTGCAAAGATCATTTTGTGGAAGGGGCACTGCTCGGTCCATCAGCGATTTCTGCCGCAGCATGTGGAGCGCGTGCGGCGGGAGGAGCCTGGAATGCAGGTGGTCGTGCATCCGGAGTGCCGCTGGGAGGTCTGCCGGGGCGCGGACGAGGTGGGATCGACCGAACGCATCATCCAGGTGATCGAACAGGCACCGGCGGGGTCGAGCTTCGCGGTCGGCACGGAGATTCATCTGGTAAACCGGCTGGCGAAGCGGTTCGCGCCGTTAGGTAAGCGAGTGATTACGCTCGACGACTCGGGCTGCCTGTGCACGACCATGTACCGGATCAGCCCGCAACATCTGGCCTGGTCGCTGGAAAACCTGGTCGCGGGCAAGGTTGTAAACCGCATCAAAGTCGACTCCGACGTGAAGCAGTGGGCAAAAGTCGCGCTCGACCGTATGCTGGAGGTGCGATGAATAGAACCTTTACGATAGGGGAGGCCCAGACGCTGCTGCCGGTGCTCGAAGCGCTCTTGGTGCGGGCGCGCGAGCAAGGGCTCCGCGCCAATACGTTGAACTACGAGATGCAGCAGCTCAGCCAGCGTATCCATCTTGCCGGTGGAATGCATGTCGACGTTGTGGCGGCGGCGCGGCGGCGGGGGGAGCGCGATAAGACGGTGCAACTCGCCAAGGATACGCTGGCGGAGATCGATGAAATCGGCGTGACGGTACAGGACCTGGGTGAAGGGTTGCTGGACTTTCCGTGCCAGGTGGATGGCGAGATCGTGCTACTCTGCTGGAAACTGGGAGAGCCGGCGATCACGCACTGGCATACGGCGGAAGAGGACGCCGACGCTCGGAAGCCGCTTGACGCGCGCTTCGGCAAAAGTGAACGGGAACGGCTGAACTGATTTTAGGTTGGATCGACCCATTGCGAAAGGGCGGCCGACGAGGACCGCCCCTTCGATCATTAAGTGCGGAGGCCGCCACCGGCCTGGAGCAACGCGCCGGTTACCCAGCGAGCTTCGTCGGAGGCAAGGAAGACGGCTACGTCCGCAATGTCGTCCGGCTGTCCAAGTCGCCCTAGTGGAGTCTGCGCGACGGTGGATTTTGCGAAATCGCTTTCGATAAAGCCGGCTGTCCCTTCGGTCGCGGTCATGCCGGGGTTCAGCGCGTTGACGCGGATGTTCTTCGGACCGAGTTCCTTGGCGAGTGTTTGCGTAATTGCGTCGAGCGCGCCCTTGGTGCCGTTATAGACGGACATGGTCGGCGGTGTCGTTTCACTCACGATGGAGCCGATGTTGATGATGACGCCACCCTCGGACGGGAAAAGTGCGACGGCACCCTTGGTGGCCAGTAGAAGGCCTTTGACGTTGACATTGAAAAGTTGGTCGATGCTCTCTTCTGTAATCTGTTCAAGTGGTGTGAAGGTGTACTGCCCGGCGTTGTTGACGAGAATGTCGACCTTGCCGAAATGCTCCTTCGTCTTGGCGAACAGAGCGTCGATCTCCGCCGATTTAGCGACACTGCCGCCGATGGCAACGGCCTTGCCGCCCGCGCTCTCAATTTCACCGACGACCTTATCCGCGCCTTCCTTGCTGGTGCTGTAGTTGACGACCACGGTTGCGCCATGGGCGGCGAGCGCCTTGGCGATGCTCGCGCCGATGCCTTTCGATGCTCCCGTTACGACTGCGATTTTGCCTTCAAGCTTTGCCATTTCTTACCACCTCGCGTATTTGCCTTGTCTAAAGTTAGACAGTTATCAAATAGATGTAGAGGCGAACCCGAGCGATGCAGAACATACGGTCAGAGCGACTGAAGGCGCGCGAGATACGCGTTCCAAACGGGGCGGCAGAGGCTGAGACGCATGGTGCGGCCTTCGCGGACGATCTCAATCAGGCCCGCTTCGGTCAGTTCTCTGATGTGGTGGGAGATGGTGGCGGGCGTGACCGCCTCATGCTGCGAGAGCGCGCTGCAAGGCAGGTGATCGCTGTGTGCAATCTGTTCGAAGATGGCAAAGCGGCGCGGATCGGCCAGCGCACGGGCAATGGCAGCGGTCTGCTCAGGGGTGAGGGCCATTGGCATCCTTCGATTGTATTGAAACAGGTTCACTTGCCGGCGTTTCGACGACTGGACTATTCGAGAAGGGGTGCTGGATAAGTAGTCCTATCGGACGATAACCTTTATCGTCTATACTCCGGGAATGCAGAGTGTGGAGGCCAAGCTGTTTCGCGAGTTGTGCGCCGAGCACGGCATCGCGGTAACGCATCAGCGGCAGGTACTCTACGAGGTCATGCAGGGCATGGAAGGTCATCCCAGCCCGGAAGAGGTCTACGCCCGGGTGCGGGAGCAGGTGCCTTCAGTATCGCTGGCCACGGTGTACAAGAACATTCACCTGTTTGTGACGAGCGGGGTTCTCCGCGAGGTCAGCTCGCATCACGGGCCGTTGCGGGTGGAGCGGAACGAAGCAGCGCACCATCATCTGGTGTGCTCGCAGTGCAAGTCGATCGAGGATATCGACGAACGGGAGTTGGGCTTCGACTCTCACAAGGCCAAGCTGCCCGGCGGGTTTCAGGTGGAGCGGTATGCCATCGATGTGATTGGGGTTT
>CAXTRY010000162.1:0-4653 GCA_964246805.1 uncultured Acidobacteriaceae bacterium | reverse complement strand
GTGCCGGGGAGGTGTTCGGCGGGGGCAATGTGGGCACCGAAGCTCTCAAAGCGGGCGGAATCGGGATTGCCCAGGACACCGGGAAGGAGGCGAGCGATGCTGTCGACGATGATGGCGGCCGCGAGTTCACCGCCTGAAAGAATGTAATCGCCGATCGAGAGCTCACGGTCGCAAAGGAGGGCGTTGACCCGCTCATCGATCCCTTCATAACGGCCGCAAAGGAGGACTACGCGGGCATCGGGCTGCAGGCCGGCGAGCTCATGGGCGATGGTCTGGGTGTAAGGGCGGCCCCGGGCGGAGAGGAGGACGACCGTCTCGCGGGCGGGATCGCGGATGGCTTTGGGGGCGAGCGCGAGGGTGTCGATGCAGTCGAAGATGGGGCCGGGCTTGAGGACCATGCCTTCGCCCCCGCCGAAGGGACGGTCGTCGACAGTCTTGTGGCGGTCCAGGGTAAAGGCGCGCAGATCATGAAGATGGACGCTGACCGCGCCCGAGGCAAGGGCCCGGGTGAGAATGCCGTGCTGTAGGAAGCCATCGAAAAAGCCCGGAAAGATCGTGAGGATGTCGAAGCGCATGGATAGTATTCACAAGGAGACTACAGGAGCTGTGATAGAAAAGTAGGTAACATTACTTATGTCAGTGTCTCGATGCTTAGTGGCCGCGTGACTATTAAGGCCGCCACGGGAGTCAAGAGCTGTTTCTTGTATCGCTGGAGCGATCCGCCAGGTCTGCCGCCATGCCCGAGGGGTGTTCCGGGCTGAAGGAGTGATGTCTTGAAAGAGGGCGTTTGCTGGATGGTGTTGCTGGTGATGGGTTTTGGGAGGATGGCGGCTGACGGACAGTCGCTTCTTGCGCCGAGCGCGGTCAGTTCCTCGGCGACGGGAGATGGAGAGAATCTGCCGGAGGCTCCGGAGGCGGTGATGCTCCGGCCCAAGGACCGGAGCGGGGTCAAGGTTCTGTACCAGACGAACCTCCGCCCTTTTTCGCATCTGGCGTTTGCGGTAAATGCCGGGATCAACGGAATCGGTATTGAGGTCGCGACGCCGCTCTCGAACAAGTGGAATTTGCGGGGCGGAGTGGGTTGGCTGGGAGGAACGTACACGCTTACCGCCGGCAGCGGGGACGCTTCGAACAGCTTTGGGGCGACTTTGCCGGGGAACACGATCAATGTAAGCTTTCAGCCGCACTTCAAGAGCGCGATGGTGGCGGCGGATTGGTACCCGCGTTATGGAAAGTTTCGCATCAGCTCGGGATTGACGGTTTACAACGGCAATCGAGCTACGATCCTGGCGACGGTGGAGGGTGGGCAGACGATCGATGTCGGCAGCGGAACCTATGTGAGCGACCCGAGCGATCCGATACGCGCGGTGTTACAAACACGCCTGGGAAGCGCCGTGGCCCCTCGGCTGACGGTGGGCTGGGGCAACATGATCCCGCGCGAGGGCCAGCGTTTCAGCTTTCCCTTCGAGATAGGGGTGGAGTACGTGGGTCGGCCGCGATTGTCGCTGGGGCTCTCAGGCAGCGAATGCGATTCAGATGGGATGTGCTTTCCGTTGAGCGTCGATCCCGGTACGCAGGCGAATATCCTCGATGAGCAGAAGACTTTAAACCGGGACATCCGGTTGCTGCAGTTCTACCCAATCATGTCGAGCGGGGTGAGTTACCGGTTTTGAACAATGTTGATGTCGAGGAGACCGTCGGGGAGACGCATGGCGAGGCGCTTGGCGGAGATGTCGATGGAGACGATCCACTCTTTTGCAAAGGGAATGAGGAGTTCCTCGCCGGTAGCGGACTTGACGACGAGCAAGGGCGTGGCGTCTTCGAGGCGTGCGCCGTTGGCATTGGTGGGGAACTGGACGTCTTCCACGACGCCGACGATCCGGTCATGATCCGTCACGGCGCAGTCGAGGAGGTCTGCGATGTATTGCTCGTCTTCTCCGGCCAGCGGCAGGCGGTCTTCGGCGGAGATGACGAGGTCCGAGGCTGAGAGCTTCTCGGCGGCTTCGATGGTGTCAACCCCCTGGAGCTTGAGGACGACGCGCCCGGCGTTGCGGCCTACCGGAAGCCAATGGGTTTCGACCGCGACTGGTTCGTGGCTGCCGTTGGGACGCCGCAGGGACAATCCCGCGCGGCTGTTGAAGTGGTCGGGGAAGTCGGTATGGAGTTCGGCGAGGATTTCGCCTTTGCGGCCCTGCGGACGAAGCAGATGGGCGAGCGTGATCCAGGAAACAGGCGGGTTCTCCATCTTATGAGCGTACCCCATGGCTCGCATGAGAGTAGCTCGGATGCCCATGTCTCGGGCGAGACATGGGCATCCGGATGAAGATCGTTAGGAGGCTATGCGGCTGTTGTCGATGATGTCGAGCGAGTAGCGGTGATGCGCCTTCATACTGGCGGCACCGAGGATAGTTCGGAGCGATCGCGCGGTCCGACCCTGCTTGCCGATGATCTTGCCGATATCGGTTTGATCGACGCGCAGCCGCAGGGTGGTGGCACCGCCGTCGGAGATGGCTTCGACCGCGACATCGTTGGGAGAATCGACCAATGCCTTGGCGATTTCGAGAATAAGGCCGGTAATGTCGGCTACGGTACCGCCGGATTGCATATCGTGAACAGCGTCTGACATCACACACCTCTGGGAGAGTCCTGACGGCTAAACCTCGCTTCACCCTTTTGTCTTCTCTAAGGAAGATCTTCCGGGTGAAGACCGAACACGGGTTAGACGACAGCTAAATGGCTACTCGATTGACGCTTGGCGGATCGAGTTGCCTTATGAACGCGACATTATTGGGCGTTTCATTTAGGTAGAGTGTACGTGAGCAGAAAAGCGTTGCATGAGAACAATCGGTGCGATTGAGCGATCTTTGGGCATCGCGGTGAAGTCGAAAGGCACCGCGCGCTAGTTACGCGGCCGCTTCAGCTGTTTGTGCGGGTGCCTGGGCGAGGAGCTTACCGACGCGTTCGGAGAGCTGTGCGCCTTTTGCGGTCCAATAGTCGATACGGTCGCGCTTGAAATCTACAGTAGCCGGGTTGGTGCGCGGATTGTAAGTACCGACGACTTCGACGGAGCGGCCGTTGCGGGCGCGATCTTTCTCGATGACGATGACACGATAGTGGGGCTGCTTGCGGGCGCCGACGCGCGCGAGGCGGATCATTAACACAGAGGTATGCCTTTCAAGAACAAATTGTATAGAACTCCCGGATGGTTGCCGGCAGATGCCGATGCCCTAATAGAGGCAACGCGGACCGGAGACAACACCTAAGTATGGCGGAAATCATGTATTTTCGCAACGGCACAGGGACCGTGGGACATTCTGCTGTCCAGGCGCGAATAACAGGGAACTCTTGAGGGTACGGGAACGTAGAGCTCTTTAGATGAAGCATAAAACTAACTCGTCGAAAGAAGTCGATGCGGAAGCGGCTCTCTTCATGGATGCGGGGGCGCGCTTGGTTGTTGCCGGGCAGTTACAAGCAGCATAGATGGTCGCGTATGATTTGGGAATGCCAACCTTGATCGAACGCCCTCGTAGACCATTACTATTCTGGCGGGCCGTGGTTGAGGTGACGTTCATCTTATTTCTCTTCTACGTGAATCTGCTGATGGGAGAGTTTACAAGGAGCAATAGCGGGAAGAAGACCCTAGTATTTGCGCTGCGGGATATCTTTACAGCAACCAACTTTGGAATTGCGCTGGTGTCCGCATTGATTGGGTATGTGGTGTTTGAGCAGTTACGAAAGATGCTGTAAGGATAAGAAGCGGTAAACATAATGCGCACGACCTTCTATAGCTACTTTCCCTCAAATGAGGTTGCGCGTTCAGGCTGGGGAAAGAGGAAGCGGAGAACCTGGTCGAAACGCGCGGCCCAGGCGGCTTCGTCGTGGACGGCGCCTGGAACTTCGCGGAAGGCGAGGTTCTCTTCGTCGCGCCAGCCTAGACGGCGGAGCATCCTGTGGAGTAGTTCGGTGTCACGGACATGGCGCTCGCCTTCGGCGGTTCCCATATCGAGCCAGATGCGTGGAGGCGGCTTAGGGTCGGCCTGGCCGATGACGCCCAGGATGCCGCGATGATTCCACCAAATGGACGGTGAGAGGACGGCGAGCTTGCCGAAGATGTCAGAGCGCTCAAAGCCGAGGTAAAGGGAGATGAGGCCGCCGAGGGAGGAGCCTCCCAGGGCGGTGTCGGGTGAAGTGGGGCGGGTGCGATAGGTGCGATCGATAAAGGGTTTCAGTTCCTCGATGAGCAGGCGGCCGTAGAGGGGACCGTCGCCGCCACCCATGCGTGGATCGCGAGTGGGCGTGTACTCGGCCATGCGGCGAAGGCCGGTATTGGCGACGCCGACAAGGATGACGGGCTCGATTTCGCCGGAGTTGGCGAGGCGATCGGCGGTGCTGCCGGCCTCCCAGGTGCGGCCGGCGACATAGGAGGTGCGGCCGTCGAAGAGGTTTTGGCCATCGTGCAGATAAAAGACGGGGAAGCGGCTATCCGGTTCGCGCTGATAGCGTTCGGGGAGATAAACGAGGATAGAGCGGAAGTCGGGGTCGGGGAGGATCTGGGAGTGAAGGAGCCAGGTATCGAGGCGGGGGATGGCGTCTTCAGTGGGCGGGATGAAGAGGGGATTCTCCGGCCATTCCCTGGAGGCTCCGTGCAGGGGG
>CAXTRY010000161.1:0-4799 GCA_964246805.1 uncultured Acidobacteriaceae bacterium | reverse complement strand
GCCGCCACCATCGGTCCATAAAAACAAACCAGCTCTACCTCGTTCCGCAACCATATTTGCAGCGAAGTCAGATCGCTGTATCCGATAAACGCCTTGGCATTCGCGGCGATCAGCCCCCGATCCAGGTACGGCAGCAGCTCCGCCGCCCCCCACCCACCTCGCGTACAAACAATTCCGTCCACTTCTCCATCCGCAAACGCCGCATGAAGATCGCCCACCCGCTGCTCCACCGTACCGGCGTAATAAAGCGGCCCCCGGGCCAGCGCGCGAGGAAACAGCTTCGTTCGATATCCACGCCGCTCCAACTCCGCCACGCCGGCTTGCACCAGCTCCGCCTTGGCCGCGCTCGCGGGGGACACAATCCCCAGCATCGCGCCCGGCGGCAACGCCCTTGGCCTGATCGTCTTCATCAAGAGGCGTAAACCTCACCGCTACAAATGATCTCCGCCGGTCCGGTCAGCATCATCTTCGCATCGTTCGAACTCCAAACCACGCGCTGCGAACCGCCCTCCGCTATTGCCGTCAGCTCACGCCCCGTGCCCCGCAGCGCCATCGCAGCCGCCGCACTCGCACAGGTACCCGTTCCCGATGACATCGTCGGTCCACACCCCCGCTCATAAATCCGGAATGCAATCTCCGTTTCCGAGAGCACCCGCACGAACTCCACATTGGTCCCAAACCTGAATAAGCTGCTGGTACTGATACGTTCTCCAAGAGCTTGCCAACTCATCCCTCGGGCCGAAAAATCGTTTGTATCCACGAACATTACAAAATGAGGGTTTCCGACATTCACCATGGCCCCGCTCACCTCGCCCACATTCTCTACAACAATGGTCCGCGGCATCACGCGCGGCACGCCCATGTCACTCTCGATGACATATCGCGGCTCGTCCGCCCGCACTATCCGGCACTGCCGCACCCCGCCATGGGTACCCAGCGCTTGCTCCATCCGACCTTCGCTCTTCGCCAGCCAGGCCGCCACGCACCGCGTTCCATTGCCCGACAACTCCGCCTCGCTTCCATCCGCGTTGAAGAGCCGCAAAAAAATCTCTCCTCCCGCGCGCCGTTCTATAAACTCAACTCCATCCGCTCCCACGCCCGTATGCCGCGCACATAATCGCCGCGCCAGTCCCGCGTAGTCGTGCCCAGCCGACGCGGCCTCGATCACCAGGAAGTCATTCCCACAGGCGTGCGCTTTCACAAACGGAATCACCGCGCCGCTCCATATACATCTGATTTGTACACGCGCGCACATCCCTGCCCCGTCGAGCACAACACCGTCAACTCCGTCAGGCCCTCGGGGTGCTTCTCCACCGCGCTAAACACGGCGTCCCCCGCGAAGGAAATCGTATAGGCCGCATGGGCCGCCGGGGCTGCCAGCGCCGCCTGAAAGCTGTCCCGATCCCCTTCACTTACCATCTGCTTCAGTGGAATCCCCGCCTGCTGCACCGCGCCCACGTGGTCCGACACTTCCATCAAGATCGGCACACCTGCCGGCAGCTTCATCAGCTCCCGTCCCACCGCCGCCTCAAACGGCACCCGCGTCAGTGAATTGGCGATCGCCTCCTTCAGCACCAGCGGCTTCCAATAAATCATGGCCACCGTATTCCCCAGCACCAGCAGCAGCGTTACGGGCTCCATCAACCTGGCCCACTGTCCCCAGCGCGCCCGCACCCGCTCTTCCGCAATCGCGAGCGTTATGCCTGAAAATAACGCCAGCGCCGGCAACAACTCCATCCCGTAACGCGAGTTATAGAACGAATGCGGATTCATCTGCGGTATGAAAATCGGCACATGCCCATACGACACCGAGTACATATAAAACGGCAGCGGCACCCAGAGCAGCAGCGATGCCATAGGCGATCGCCGACGGTATACACCCCAGACCCCGTACAGGGCCGCCGCCATCACCCCAAAGCCCAACTCCCATGCCGCCGCGTCCACCTGCGCCGCCCGCGTGTATAGAACTCCCGCCCACAGCGGATGATGCCAGCCGTTGTAATGCTTTGCCTCCAGCGGCGTCGTCTTCCGCTCGATCGCCGCAGCCGAATAAGGCCCCCGCATAAAGTCCAGCGCGTCTCCTATGAAACGCGCGTTATAAGCCAACCATCCCAGCGGAGCCGCCACCATCAGCACCGTCATGACAGCAAACGCTCCCCACGCCTTTACTTTGCGATGCCGCCATAGGGTCCAGGTCACGACGCACCAGATTACCGCCCCCAGCACCCATCCGTCGTATCGCGTGTACACCGCCGCCACGACAAGTAACCCCAGCAGATACATTCTGCTTCGAGCCACGGCATGTGCTCCCTCGTGAATCGCCTCAACGCACTCCACCGTGCTCAGCGTCGACCAGATCAACAGCGCCAGAAACAATGGCTCCGTCATCGCCGTGGTCGCCAGATACAGCAAGTTTGGATTGAGCGCATAAAACGCCGTCGCCGCGACCGCCCAGCGGGGCACCAGCATCCGTCGTGCCAGCCGATAAAATCCCGCCACACCCGCCACATAACAGATCAGCGAAGGCCACGCCCCCGCCAATCCGTTCCGCCACCACTCCATTTTTTCTATGAACGGCATCATCAAGAGATGCGGCAACGGCAGCCAGACCCCGCCCAACTCCGCCAGACCGGGCTGGCGCGCATCCAGGATTCGCCGCGCGATTCCCAAATGCGCCACCGCGTCCCCATATAACAACAAGTAACCGTGGCTGTAACAAACAGTCAACGCCAAGAACGCCAGCGCCACCGCGCCGAGCGCGACCGGCAAGGTCTCCTCTCGCGTCGCCGCGCGCACTGTATTCGGATCGTAGCCCGCGGCCACGGGGACCGAACGGCCTTGCCTACGCCTGGGAGCCATTGCCATCCAGATGCGACATCTCGCGGAAGACTCCGAAGCGCTCGTCGATTTCCGCGCGGATTAGCGTCTGTAGCCGCTCCGTCCCAAACCGCTCGCAAGCAAACGACCCCATCACCCCTCCATAAAACATTGCCGTCCGAAACACCGCCGGAGTCAGCGACGGCTGCGACGCAATGTACCCATAAAACCCGCCGGCGAAGGAATCCCCCGCCCCTGTCGGATCGACCACCTCCGCCAGCGGCAGCGCCGGCGCGCGAAACGGTCTCGCGGCGAACTCACCGGCAAACGATCGTGTCCCAAAGTATCCTGTCGCCCCGTACTCCCCATGCTTCACAACCAAGGACTTCGGTCCCATGCTGAGCACCCCCTCCGCCGCTCGCAGACCATTGGTCTCACCCGACAACATCCGCGCCTCGCCATCGTTAATCAGCAACACATCCAGTTCGCGCAGCACGGCATTCAGGTTCGCCCGATGATCCGCGATCCAATAATTCATCGTATCGCCGCACACCATCTTTACACCCGGCATCTGCGCCCGTACACGCGCCTGCAACACCGGATCGATATTCGCAAGAAATAGATATTCGCTATCCCGGTACGCCTCGGGAATCTTCGGCTCGAACGCGGCGAACACATTCAAATCCGTCCCCAGCGTCTTCGCCTCGTTCATCGCCCCGGCGTACTCCCCCGTCCAATGAAAGCTCAGCCCCGGCGCATGTTCGATGCCTATGGTATCCACCCCGCGGACCGTCAGTACCGCCTCGTGCGCGGGCGTAAAGTCCTCGCCGACCACACCGATCACGCGGACTTCGGTAAAGAAACTCGCCGCCAGCGCGAAGTACGTCGCGGCCCCGCCCAACACCTTCTCCACCTTGCCTTGCGGTGTGCTGATGCTATCGAACGCCACCGACCCAACCACTAAAATCGCCATGATCTCCTTTGCACTCGAAACTATTCACGCAACTGGCGGACTTACAAATATTTCCCAATCAGCAATCCAAGCCGCTCTTTCGCGACCTCGGGAATCATTGTCTTATCCGTCAAAATTGCATACTTCATCGCGTCCACGCATCCGCACGTTCGCGCGCTCGGCATCGCCACAATCGCCGCGCGCACCACCTTGGCCGCGTTTTCCGCGTTTTGGCGCAGCACCGCGACCACCTGATCGACCGTCACATCATCGTGGCCTTCGCGCCAGCAATCGTAGTCCGTCACCATGGCCATTGTCGCGTAGCAAATCTCCGCTTCGCGGGCCAGCTTCGCCTCCTGTAGGTTCGTCATCCCGATCACGTCCGCGCCCCAGCTTCGATACAGGTTCGACTCCGCCCGTGTTGAAAACTGTGGCCCTTCCATGCACACATACGTCCCGCCGCGCTTGCCTGTCACGCCCACGCTCCGGCAAGCCGCCGTAAAAGCATCGACGACGGTTGCACATACCGGATCGCCAAATCCTACATGCGCGACAACGCCTCCGCCAAAAAACGTACCCACCCGTGCAAACGTCCGATCGATAAATTGATCCGGCATCACGAAGTCCGTAGGCTTGTGCTCTTCCTTCAAGGACCCGACCGCCGACGCCGACAGAATCCGCTCTACCCCCAGCGCCTTCATCGCATAGATGTTCGCCCTGAAGTTCAGCTCGCTCGGCAGTAGCCGGTGCCCTCGCCCATGCCGCGCCAGAAACGCCACCTTGCGCCCCTCCAGCTCACCCAGTACAAACGCATCCGAAGGCTCGCCGAACGGCGTCGGCACTCGCTCCTCCCGCATGTTCTCCAAGCCGGGCATCGCATAAAGACCGCTGCCGCCAATTACTCCAATCTCCGCCTTCTGCAATCGCTTCTCCTATCGAATCTGTTCCGGATAAACCCTTCTTTACGGCAGCTTTGCCACCACCGGATGGGGTACTCCCCAGCCAAGAGTATAGCCCGCTTGCATCACAC
>CAXTRY010000160.1:0-4867 GCA_964246805.1 uncultured Acidobacteriaceae bacterium | reverse complement strand
ACTCATGCAAGCCCCCATCCTGCACCGTCAGCAGCTCCACCCGGTTGCACGTCGAAAGGATCAGCCCCTCGCTCACCCCCGGCTGCCCGAGCAAGGTCCGCGTCGCATCCGCCAGCCGCCCGGCCGGAATCGCCACTCGCTCCCGCACCTCGATCGGCGCGGTGTTATGGTTGATGCCCAGCAGCACCAGGCTCTTTGCCCGAGGCTCGCTCATGGCGCGGTAAACCTGTGCACCGCCGAAAGCTGGTTCGCCGCCCACACCGCCAGCACCACCACAAATACAAAGCTCGACAGATACACCGCCCGCCGCCCGCGCAGCCCGGAGTGCCGCCGGATAAAAATCATCCCGCAATACGCCACCCACATCGCAAACGACAGCAGCACCTTAGGGTCCATAAAGTAGCTCGCCCCGAACGTCTGCTGCGCGATCAGCGACCCGATCAGCAGACCCGCCGTCATGCAAGGCAGCCCGAACAACAGCGCCCGCAGTGCAATTTGATCAGTCGTCTCAAGCGGCGGCAGCCATGGCAGCGCCGGTGCCTTCATCTTAAGTCGCCGCTCCTGCACCAGATACAGCAGCGAGGCCAGCAGCGACAGGAACAGCGCCGCATAGGCCGCCAGCAGCAGCGCGATATGCAGAAAAATCCATCCCGTCCGCAGCAGCGGCGGCCCCGCCATCTCCTGCCCGGGCCGGAACGCCGGAATCAGCCCCAGCAGAAAACACACCGGCAGCAGAAACACTCCCAGAGACACCGTCCGGTACCGCCAGTACACCGCCAGAAACGCCATCGCCAGCAGCAATGGAAACAGCGCCTGCGTCTCATGCGTATCCACCGGCAGCGCGTGGTGGGCGGCATTCAGCATCTCCGCCAGCGAAACGAAATGAAACAGCACCGCCGCCACCGTCGCCGGCACCGCCACATGCCGCCAGCGCGGACGGTCATACAGCGCCGCCAGCAGCACCGCCAGTGAAGCTACCCCATACAGCAACACCGCGACTTTAAGCCAGAGAAGAGACATCGACGTAACGTCCAGTATAGCGAGGCCGGACGCCCTCATTCCCGTCCCACCACAATCCCTATCCCTTGCTCCTATCCGTAAACCGGAAAAATAACGACTGTTCCGCCACCGGGGCCGCCAGATCGTTCAGCCGCGCCATCTGCGGCTGCGACAGCGGTGTAAACTCCCGCGCAATCCGCACATTCTCCTCAAGCTGTCCGATATTGTCGCACCCGACAATCACCGTCGACACCGGATGCGTCAGCGAAAAGTGCATCGCGTCCCGCATCGTCATCACGCCCGGCCGGTGCGCGAGCGCCGAACCCTCCCATGAATGCCGCTGTGCGTCAAGCGACGGCGGCGTCCAACTCGCCAGCAGCCGCCCGCGCGACGGCACCTTCATCCCCACGATCCCCATCTGCTTCTCGACGGCCAGCGGCAACAGCTTCTCCGTAAAGCTGTGGATATGCGTGTCCGCCGCGTTCAGCGCCATCAGGATCGTGTCGAACGGGTGCCGCGTAATCGTATCGATCAACGCCTCCGGCCGGTAATGTCCCGTTACGCCGAGAAATCGCACCACTCCCTGCTGCTGCATCTCAACCAGCGCCTCCATCGCGCCGCCCTTCGCAAAGATCGCCTCCACATCTTCCGGCAGCCCCACGTCGTGCAGCTGCCACAGGTCGACATGATCCGTCTGCAACAACTTCAAGGACTTCTCGATCATCCGCAGCGAGCCTTCGCGCGTCCGCTCCTTCGTCTTCGTCGCGAGAAACGCCTCGTTTCGACGGTGCGCCATCACCCGCCCGACGTACTGCTCGCTCCATCGCTCCGGCCCGCCATAGATCGACGACGTATCGATATAATTCACGCCCAGGTCCAGTGCCCGCTCGATCAGCGGCACGGCCACGTCGAAATTGTTGGGCGACTCGATCGCCGCCTGCCCGCCCAGCGAAAAGATACCAACCTTATACCCGGTGCGGCCCAGATTCCGCGTCGGCATCGCCCCCTGTGTCCGGGGATTCACCGGCATGGCGGCCGTACTCGCCGCATGGACTGCGGGCGCGGCGGCGGAAGTCAGCAACCCCGCGGCGGCGGCGGTGGATGCTTTCAGGAAGTTGCGTCGGTTGGGAGAGGTCGGGGACGGCATCGGCAAGGCTCCTCGCCGAAGTATAACTCGCCGCGGCTGCCAACCGGCCGCTTACCATGGATGATCGCAACACGATCGCAAAACGGCCGCCTGTTCACGCGGTCCATCATCACCGACGACTCTAGGCATGAGGCGGCTTATGTCATCTGGATGACATCAAATCATGTAGACTCACCGCTAGACGCACGATACCAAGGAGCCGCACGCATGGCCGTCCACCTCATCAATCCCAGCGATAATTCATTTGGAACGGCGGTCATAACGCCACGCTGGTTGTTTGTACTGGCAGCGGCCACTCCCGCCTCCATGGGCGATCCTATCCTCGTCGACGAGTCGCTGGAGCAACTGGACCCGGCGACCATTCAGGCGGGCGACATTGTCGGCATCAGCGTTCACACCGGCAACGCGCTGCGCGGCTATGAAGTCGGCCGGATCGTGCACGAGCGAGGCGCAACGGTCGTCTACGGAGGCATCCACGCCACGCTCTTTCCCGAAGAACCCTTCGAGCGCGGCTTCGCGGACGCGGTCGTCAAGGGAGACGGCGACGTAGCCTGGGGAATGGTCCTGCTGGACATCCAGGCCGGCCGCGCACAGCGCATCTACGACGGCGGCAAGATTGAAGGCGAAGACTTTCTCTCCGCCCGCTGGGATCTCATGCAGCCGGACAAATATATGTGGGCCTCGGTCCAGACCATCCGCGGCTGCCCGAAGCACTGTTCGTTCTGCTCCGTCTGGCGCACCGACGGTCAGAAGCCCCGCCAGCGAACCTTCGAGAAGGTCATCGACGAAATCATCGATCTTCGTCGCCGTGGCTTCCGCTTCATCGCCTTGGCGGACGACAACTTCTACCCCGTCACCCTCACCGACCTGCGGCTGGCGCGCGAGCAGAACAACCACGAGCGGGTCGAGTCGCTTCTGCAAACCCGCGCCGAGCGCTTCTCCCTGATGGAAGAGATGGCCAAACTCCCCAAGGACATGGTCTTCTTCACCCAGATCACCATGGAGTCGGCCGAGGACGGCGAATACCTTGACGCCATGCGCCGCGCCAATATCAAAGGAGCCCTTGTCGGCGTCGAAGCCGTGACGCCCGAGGGCCTCAAGGCCGTCTACAAGGACTTCAACTACTCGGGCGATCGCCTCATCGAGCAGCTCCAGATGTTCCGTAAACATGGCCTGCATGTCCTCGGTTCCTTCATCTTCGGCTTGCCCACCGATAAGCCCGGCACCTTCGACGCCACGGTCGAGCTTGCCCTGAAGGCCGATGTCACCTTCGCCCAATTCGTCATGATGACGCCCTTCCCCGGCACCGTCGACTTCGGACGATGGGAGAAGGAGCAGGCGCAAAACCCTGAAATGGTGGAAGGGACGCCCATTACACGCTACTGGCTGATCCCGCCCGCGATCCGCCCGAAGATGTTTACGCCGCACCCTTCCATGGCGTCGGAAGAGATACGCATAAGGACACAAAAGGTCTGGGATCGCTTCTATGAACTAGGGGCCATCTGGAAGCGGTCCGCCTGTACCCCCACGTTGCGTGCTCGCATCGCCTTCGTCATGCTGTCCAAGCTGTACCGGCAGATGTATGCGGGCACGGGCATCTCGACCGACAGCGCGCGGCGCAAGAAAGCCAAGACCTCGGCTCGATGGATGGCGACGCAGACCCGGAAGATCTTCAAGGCAAAACCCATGCCCGAACTGTCTTATCCGGTATGGGAACCCCGCGCAAAGCGTGTCGTCGCTCTGACTTCCATCGCTGTCCCGAAGTAGGAGAAGCCCACGCCCTTTGTTTGCACTTCTCGAGGAAGAATCATCTTCTCCACCGATAACGGGCGGCAGACTGCCCGTCTCAAATCGTGTCAACCCCCTAAAACTCGCAAACTCTCGCTATCGCACACAATCTAAGTCACTTACAAGCATTTGCCAATTTGCGCATGAGTTACCGCTAAACGACTAGAATAGAAGTAAGAGCCTGTTTTCGCGTCGCGGTGACAGTCCCATATTCCGTCTTTGCTTTAGCCGAGCGATATAATGGCTTGCCGTAACTTGTTCATTCCAGATATCTTGTACGCAACATATTTAGAATGAACGAGTTACAGCAAGCCACGCCGCTAACCCCTTTGTTTTGTTAGATCAAGTCAAATAAATTGATATTGTGGCCCGTCGAACTAATGGTCGGTAAGCGAGAGTCGACACAACCGTAGCTCACACCGCGAAAGTCCGCATACGGTATCCTGAGGGCTTCGTGGCTACTGCTCCCCCAACCGACGCTGCCCTTCAGACCCCCGTCATGCGGCAGTACTTCGCCGCCAAGGAGCAGTACCCCGACTGCCTCATGTTCTGCCGCATCGGCGACTTCTACGAGCTCTTCTACGACGACGCCATTCTCGTCGCCCGCGAGCTCCAGCTCACCCTGACAGCTCGCGATAAGGACAAGAAGCAGCCCATGTGCGGCGTCCCGTACCACGCGGCCGAGATCTACCTTCAGCGCCTCCTCCGCAAGGGCTACCGCATCGCCCTCTGCGAACAGATGGAAGACCCCAAGCTGACGAAGACCATTGTCCGCCGCGAGGTCACCCGTGTCCTCACCCCCGGCACCGCGATGGACCCCGCGCTTGGTGCCGAGCAGAGCAACTATCTCGCCGCCATCCACAGCCGCCCAAACTGCGCCGCCGTCGCCCTGCTCGACCTCTCCACCGGCGAGTTCCGCGCCACTGAGTTCAC
>CAXTRY010000159.1:0-4911 GCA_964246805.1 uncultured Acidobacteriaceae bacterium | reverse complement strand
TCTTGTTGTCGACGGGGATGCCGCGGCCGTCGTCGACGACGGTGATGGAGTTGTCCACGTGGATGGTGACGTCGATGCGGGTGGCGTGGCCGCCGAGGGCCTCGTCGACGGAGTTATCAACAACTTCGTAGACGAGGTGATGGAGTCCCTGCTCGCCGGTGGAGCCGATGTACATGGCCGGGCGGAGGCGCACGGCGGCGAGGCCTTCAAGGATGGTAATATTCTCGGCCGAGTAGCCGCCACCCTCCGGCGGAGCAGGAAGGCTTACTGCAGGTTCTAGGTCGAGCAGAGCAGATTCGAAAGGCGGTGCGATCGTTGCCATGAGACTCCATGCGGCCAGCTGTCCCCGTCCTGATTTCGCTGCGCTCCTTCTTCGGAAGGCCCATAAAATGAGTAGGTTAGCAGGCTGCTGGCCATTGATTTATCTTTTACAGTGTATCATGCGCAACTAGCTTGACTGCGAGTTACAAGGAGAGGTCATCCCCTTTGCGAGCAGGAGGCATATACGCAGTGACCTTTTATTAGATTGGTGGAATTCGCCGAATGTGAGTGATCCCGGATGCTTGCCTTCATGGCATGATGCCGCAGCAAGCGGACGCGTAAAAAGTTCTTGACAAGAAACAAAGTTACGCCGGTAATAGTAACTCTGCATGACGATTTTGCGCACGAACGAAGTATCTCCTACGCACCGGGGTCACATTCCGTCACTCGACGGTATACGCGGATTAGCCATTCTGATGGTGCTGGGCGCGCATCTCTTTGCCTCCAACTCGGCCATGGGGGGCCGCCTTACGCGCTTTGTCGGGGATTTCCTGGGTTACGGTCTCTTTGGCGTCGATCTTTTTTTTGTGCTTTCCGGATTTCTGATTACCGGCGTTCTGGTGGATTCACTCGAAAGTCCGAACTTCTTCAAAAATTTCTACTCGCGGCGCGTACTTCGTATCTTTCCGCTTTATTACGGCGTTTTGCTTGTCCTATTTGCATTGACACCGGCCCTCGCGTTGCACTGGGACGGCATGGCGTGGCCTTTTGTGCTTTATCTCCAGACGCTGCACCCGAGCCAACTCAGCCGATTCAGCCCTGGGAGCGGATTGAGTCTGACGCATTTCTGGTCCCTGGCGATCGAAGAGCAGTTCTATATGGTGTGGCCGGCGGTGGTCTTCTGGGTTCGCGACCGGCGGAAGCTGCTGCTGGCGACGCTGGCATTGTCGGCGTTCGCCCTAACGCTTCGAATGGTGATGGTGGGGGCGGGCGTCGGCGGGGTGGTGATCCACATGACGACGATCACGCGTTCCGACTCATTGCTGCTTGGCGGGACGCTTGCGCTGCTTTATCGCTCTTCTCATTGGTCCCGAATACTTAAGGTTGCGCCCTGGGGATTTTTGACCGCTGCCGTCATTGTCGCCGGGTCGATCAAGTTTTTCGATCGCGAATTTCTTCCGTTTCCTCCGTATTCGACACCGATGCGATATTGGATCGATGGCGGCCGCTATACGGTGCTTGCGCTTGGAGCGGGATGCTTAATTGCTTGGGCGCTGCGGCCCGATTCGACCTGCCAGCAATTCTTCAGCAGCCGCTGGATGCGCTTCTTCGGCCGGTACAGCTACGGTATCTATGTGCTGCATGTGCTGATGTTGCCGGTACTGCTCGGGCAGCAGCGCGCGGCGATCGAGCACCTGACGCATAGCAAGCTGCTGGCGGTCGTGGGTGCGGGCTTGTCCACTTTCGTGCTTTCGGTCGCGGCGGCGGTTCTTTCGTTCCATTTATATGAGAAGCCGTTTCTCCGGTTGAAACGGTATTTTGATTATCAGCCGGGGCACATGCGGTCTCGCGCGTCGCAGTTGCGTCTTTCGCGTCGCATGACCGCCGATCTGATAGAATCTGAGGATTGCACGAGAGTTGTTTCTCTCCGATAGGACCACCATGCCAAAGCTGAAGACACACAGCGGTGCCGCAAAGCGCTTCCACAAGACAGGTACGGGCAAATTCAAGCGCGGCCAGTCGAAGATGCGCCACATTCTGACGTCAAAGGCGACCAAGACCAAGCGCAAGCTCGGCGGGTCGGCATTGATCTCGGACGCGGATCACCATGTGGTCGCCCGGATGCTTCCCTACGCCTGAGGGTTGGGATAATTCAAGTCAAGCTGCCTGGAAACAGGCGAAGGGCCATAACCGCGTCGGGGCCCCTGGGATGGCGCAAGCGCCCACCGAGATTTGAATCAGAAGAGCGAGTGAAGAGGCCACCCTTACCTCCAGCCGCTAAACGATGTACGCAAAAGGAGCTATACCATGCCCCGTGTCAAACGGAGTACTAAGCGCAACGATCGTCGCAAAAAAATTCTAAAGCGCGCAAGCGGCTATTTCCTTACGAAGTCCAAGCTATATCAGGCCGCGCAGGAGGCTGTCGAGCGCGGCCTCATGTTCGCCTATACGGGACGCAAGCAGAAGAAGCGTCAATTCCGCTCGTTGTGGATCGTCCGTATCGGCGCGGCGAGCCGTCTGCACGGGATGAGCTACTCGACCTTCATCAATGGGCTGAAGCGCGCGGGCAACGGGCTGGACCGGAAGATCCTTGCGGATATTGCGGCGAATGATGCGGCGGGATTTGCGACGTTGGTCGCGCAGGCAAAGGCCGCGCCGCAGGTGGTGGCGCGGACCGTCAACGCCTAGTCGCATCGCACTAAAGGAAGCAGCGAGAGTCGCACTTAATGTTGCGGCTCTCGCTGTTTTCACGACGCAATGCCGCCGATGACGTATCCTAAGACCTATGGCTACCATGACTCCCCCTATCGAAGCCGAAGCCACGACGGTGAGCGGGAACGCTCCGTTTGAGTCGTGGGGTCGGTATCCCACGTACCAGGCGAAGATCGTTCCTTTGAATTGGCAGACGGATTTTCCCTCGGCTGTCGCGGGTATGCACAACGGCGCGCTACCCGTCGGCATGGGACGGAGCTATGGCGACTCATGCCTGCTTAAGGACGGCAACCTTCTGCTTACGACCGGCATGAACCGTTTGCTCAATTTCGACGCCGAGACGGGGATTTTGACGGCGGAGGCGGGAATCACCCTGGCGCAGATTCTGGATTTTGCCATCCCGCGCGGTTTTTTCCTGCCGGTTACACCGGGAACGAAATACGTTACGTTGGGCGGCGCGATCGCCAACGACATCCACGGCAAGAACCACGAGCATGCGGGATCTTTCGGCTGCCATGTTCCGTGCTTCGAGCTTGTTCGCTCCGACGGGACTCGCCGTCTCTGTTCCGTCACGGAAAATTCCGACTGGTTTTCAGCCACGATCGGCGGCATGGGCCTTACCGGGGTCATTACCTGGGCGCAGCTGCGCCTCAAGCCTATCGTCTCGCGCATGATCGATTACGAGGGTATTCAGTTTCATGGCATCGACGAGTTCCTCGACATCAAGCGCCAGTATCCCGACGTGGAGTACACCGTCTCCTGGGTCGATTGCGTTTCCACTGGAAAGAACTTCGCTCGCGGTATTTATATGCTGGGTGATCATTCGCAGGTTCCCGCAGAGCTGAAGCCGTCCCCCGAGCCCAAGCTGGTGTTCCCATTCAACGCTCCGGGATTTGCTTTGAACCGAACCACGGTCAGCCTCTTCAACACGGTCTTCTTCCACAAACAATTGAAGCCTCGCGTCAAGACTCTCCAAGACTATGAGCCTTTCTTCTATCCTCTCGATATCATGCTGCATTGGAATCGGCTATACGGAAAAAACGGGCTGCTTCAGTTCCAGTACGCCATCCCCTGGGTCGACGCCAAGGAAGGAACCATCGCCATCCTTAAAGAGATTGCCAAATCGGGGCTGGCCAGTTTTCTCGCCGTGCTGAAGGCTTTCGGCGATATCCCCTCTCTCGGCATGATGAGCTTTCCGCAGGCCGGCATTATGTTCGCTCTCGACTTCCCGATAAAGGCGGAGATCAGTTTTCCGCTCATGAAGCGGCTTGGCGACATGACGCGCGAGTTCGGTGGGCGGCTTTACCCGGCCAAGGACGCCGCGATGACGGCCGAGCAATTTCAAGCGTTTTATCCGCAGTGGCAGAAGTTTGCACGCTATCGCGATCCCATGCTTACCTCCAGCTTCTGGGAGCGCGTTACCGGAGAGAAGACCCTGCTATGAGCAACCCCGCCGTAATCCCCGCGTTGGCCCATGCACAGGCGCTGAACCATCCTTCCGGCACGAAAAAGATTCTCGTCCTTGGCGCGACCTCCGGGATTGCCGAGGCGACTTGCCGTATTTGGGCGACTCAAGGGGCGCGACTCTTCCTGGTAGCGCGCAATGAGAGCAAGCTGGCAGCGGTAGCCGCCGATCTACGCACCCGCGGCGCGAGCTATGTGGATATGGCCGTGGCCGATCTCGACGACACGGCGCAGCATCCGTCGCTGCTGGCGCACGCGGTCAACTCGCTCACCGGAATGGACGTGGCCTACCTGGCGCACGGCATTCTGGGTGAACAGCCGCAGGGTGAGACGGACTTCGCCCATGCCGCGCAGATTCTCCACACGAACTTCATCGCGCCAGTCTCGCTGCTAACGTGGCTGGCGAACTATTGCGTGCAGCGTCATGCGGGAGTGCTGGCGGTGATCTCGTCGGTGGCGGGAGATCGCGGGCGGAAGTCGAACTATCTTTATGGCTCGTCGAAGGCTGGGCTGTCGTCGTTTCTCGGCGGTCTGCGGAATAGGGTCGATCGGGAAGGCGTGACCGTGTTGACGATCAAACCCGGCCCGGTTAAGACGGCGATGACCAGCAGCATGAAGGGCTCGGAGAAGTTCGCCGACGTGAATAAGGTAGCTCAAAGCATTGTCGCGGCGGTGGACGCGCGGAAGGACACGCTCTATGTGCCGTTCCAATGGCAGCCCATCATGTTTGTCATTCGGAACATTCCGGAGCGC
>CAXTRY010000158.1:0-5151 GCA_964246805.1 uncultured Acidobacteriaceae bacterium | reverse complement strand
GGTTGCAGGGCGTCGGCGGGGGGTGGAGGCGCGGGGGCGGCACCGAGATTGGATTCAAGGCGATGGAGATTGCCGCGCCCTTTCTCATGAACGGCGACGGCGATGCCCACCAGGAGCACGATGGCCAGGACGATCCACGTTACGCCGGAGCGCAGCCACTTCCCGGAGAGGATGCGGCCGGGAAGCGCGCCCAGCCAGCGCAGGAACAGGGTCAGGTACATCCGGCTGATACGTGTCTCTTCCAAACTTGACGCTCCGCGAAAGGTATCGTTTGTATCTTAGTCGTTGCGCGCGAGGTTGGGTTCCGGTGCCGGTATTATGGAGGCGATGACCTTCCAGGCTGGGCAAATTATCGGCGAGTACAAGGTGGAGAGCCTGTTGGGTCAGGGTGGCCTGGGGGCCGTGTACAAGGCCACGCACCTGATCTCGCAGCGGCAGGAGGCGATGAAGGTGCTGCTGCCGGAGCAGACGAGCACACCGGATATGATGGAGCGGTTTCGCCGCGAGATACAGCTGCTGGCCACGCTGAATCACCCGAACATTGCCGCGCTGCACAATGCTTTCTCGGTGGATGGCAAGCTCATCATGATTATGGAGTTGGTGGAAGGCGAGGATTTGCGGTCGTACAGCCGGCGTACACGCATCCCTTTGCCGCTGCTGATCGAGGCCGCGGCGCAGGTGCTGTCGGCGCTGGAGTATGCTCATGCGCGCGGGATCACGCATCGGGACATCAAGCCGGCGAACATCATGCTTTCAGGCATTGGAATGGTGAAGGTGCTGGATTTTGGGATTGCGATCTCGCAACAGGCTTCGGATGCGTCGCAGCAGGCGCAGTTGACGGCTGCGGGCGCGCTGATTGGCTCGCCGACGCATATGTCGCCAGAACAGATTCGCGGGGAGAAGGCGACGCCCCAGTCGGACATCTACTCGCTGGGAGTGACGCTGTACGAGCTGATCGCGGGACAGTTGCCGCTGAACGGCGCGACGACGTATGAGCTGATGATGGGGCATATGTATGTAGTGCCGGTCCCGCTGCGGGAGCTGCGAAGCGATATTCCCGCGGCACTGTCGAACGCCGTCGCGAAGGCGCTGGAGAAAATTCCGGCGCAGCGGTTTGGGACGGCGGGGGAGTTTCTATCCGCTCTGCGGATGCAGGATGTGTCCGGGGTTGCGGCGGCGGTGACGCAGGCTCCGGTGGCGGGATGGCAGCGGGTTGGCACGGACGATCTACAGCGGCCGCAGACTGCTTCAACAGCGTTGCCGATCGAGCCGGCGATCAAGCATCTGGCTTCGTTTATCGGGCCGATCGCGAAGATCGTGGTGAACCGGCTAGCGAAGCAGCACACGGATTTAGACCGGATTTATGCGGAGGCCGCGAAGCAGATCGATGGAGAGGCGGAGCAGCAGCGGTTTTTGAGGACGCGGCCACGATGACCCCACCCTACGACGATGGAGCCGTCGTGAGGATGGGGCACCCGATGTTTGGGCGGTATGGGAGCAGCCCACCCTACGACGATGAAGCCGTCGTGAGGATGGAGCACCCCGGAGATTCGGGTTTTCGGGGCGAAGTGACGATCGGAAGCAAAGGCCTTGGATCGCTCTAACCGTTGAGCAGGTCCAGGGCTTTCTTCAGGCTGGTGTGCATGCGGTTGAAAGAGCGGGTGACCTGGGCAACTTCGTCGTTGCCGGAGACGGGGAGCTGGGCCAGGTCCATCTCGCCCTGGCTGATGCGGTCGGCGGAGGCGGAGATGGTGCGCAGTGGGCGCACGACGATGTAATAGAGTCCGGCGTCGATGAGGATGATGGCAAGCAGAAAGATGATCGACAGCTCCACCAGCAACTCGCGCAGACCCTGGGCGGCCATCTGGAGTGGTACGGAGGTGGGGACGGAGATGATCTGCGCCCCGACGACCTCGTTGAGGTTCCAGCCGAAGCCGTTGCGGTTGCCATAGTGCTTGAGCATGGCGCGGGGCGCGGCGGAGGGGGTGCTGTGGCATTGGAGACACCCCTGCTCGACGCGGATGGGATGCGCGACAGCAAGGATGGAGCCGGTCGCGCCGTCGCGGGTGCGGATCAGCTCGGTCTCGTTGGGGAAGCTGCGGAAGCGGTTGACGATGTCGGCTTCCCAGTCGGTAGCGCGGTCGGAGAGATTGGTGGGGTTGAGAGTAGCCTCGCGCAGGGTGTAGTCGGGGTGATCCTTGCGGAGCTGTTCGAAGGTGCTGGTGGCGGCGTAGAAGGGGATGGTTTGCGGCAGGAAGATGGCGGCGTGCTCGGGCGTTTTTTCGAGCAGCGGCGAGATGTTCTTCTCGGTGTAACCGCTGGTGGCGGAGGCGCTGGCGGACATGAGCGCGGCCTCGCGGAGGACTTCGGACTGGGCTTGCTTCTGGAGGAAGGCGCGGGCGGCGAAGGAGATGAGGAAGAGGCCGACGCCGAAGACGGCGATCAGGAGGAGGTTGAACTTGACGAGCAGCTTCATAGGGGGTTCTCCGAGGGGTGCTTTGCGGGTCGGAGATCAGTCTACACAGGCTAGGCGATGTGTTCGATGTCGAGCGCGCCCCATTTCCGTTGGAGGTACTCGGCGACGAGGCGGCGGTGGCAGTGGTGAGGTTTTTCTTCGCTACAGAGAAGGCATGAGCCGTCGATCAAGTCGGGCCTGGCGGTTTGCTCTATACTTCTAGCCGCGATTAAATCGCAGAACTGCTTTTCATAAAGGTGCCAATCGCCTTTCATTTTTTTATAAGCGTCGAGTATATCTTTAGTCGGTGCCAGGCTGGGCAGATGAAGATAGTCGATCTTACAAAGCGTGTTGGTGAAATAACGCAGGTCGTCCTTCTTGGCGAAGCCGGCCAGCTGCGAGATGTTATTGAGCCGGACATCGATCAGTCGCGTCGCACCCGCGTTTTGCAGGCGAGTAAAGAAGATTTCCGCGGACTTTTTTGTGAATCCTATTGTAAAGAGCTTCATGAAGCGGCAGCCTCGGCGATAGTCACATAACCAATGCGTTCTTCCTGCATGAGGTAAGCATCCGCGATGAGGTCGTCGTGGGAGCGGAAGAGGTGTTGTTCTTCGGCGCGGAGGCCCAAGGATTGGGCAAGGCGAGTAAGAGCGTGGGCGTGAGATTCCAGCTGGCCGCCGGCGAGGATGTGTTCGATAGGAACGCCGAGGGCGTCAAGACAACGGGAGACGAGAATGGTTCGGTGGCACTCAAGCGGATCTTTTTCGGCGCATAGCAAGGCTACGCTGAAACGCTTCATGCCCTCCTGTACCCGCTGCAGGCCTTGCTGGAAGAGGCTGGTTTCGGCGAGCTTGCCGTATTGGATTTTGCCGTGAAGATAGCAGGTCGGGTCTTCGGAGCGCGCGCCAAGTTCTTTGCCGAGAAACACATACGCCATGCCAGCCGCTTCGAGAGACGCTTTGAGCGCTTCGCGGTCGAAGTGCGGATTGTAGCGGCTGTAGGGGGCGGAGCGGACATCGCAGACGGCGGTGATGCCGTGCTGCCGGAGGAGCGCGACGAGGCGCTCGATCGTGTGATTGGAGTGTCCGATGGTGTAGACGGTGTCCGGCATGGCGTTTAGAAGGGGCGTTCGGGAAGGATCGCGGCGATAATCTTATGAGACCGATTGTTGTCCTTGGCGTAGGGTTCGGTCAAGCTGACGGTGAGGTAAGCTCCGGGAACGGCGTAGGCGCCGTTCCCTCTGCGGCCGAAGGCATGGACGGCATGGGGGTCGGTGATGCTTAGATTGTAGTAAATACCGTTGTATTTGAAGCTGGCACGGAAGGTAGGGCGGGTGTAGCCGTCGCGGGTTCTGGCGCGGACTTCTACCGTCAGGGATTTTACTTGTATGAATACCAGGGACTTTGTGAAGATGACCGCATCCCGTTGGCTTAGACAGTCGTAAGAGCCATGAATCGTCTTATCGGAGTTGAGCCACAGCGCCGTGGGATGCTGGCATAGCCTGAATAGGTCGTGCTGAGGGATGCGGCCTTGTTTTATCCAGGGATGGGAGGGGTCGATCAGATGATTTTCCGTTTGGTGGTTATGGGGGCGGGCTTCGCCTAGAGGAATTTCTAAAATGTCGAGTAGTTCGGGATCGAGATTGCCTTCGCAGAGCGACTCCATGAAGGAGATTTCGGCGGTCGGTCGGGAGCTGATGGGACGAATCCATCCGCCGTAGCGACCGTTGGGAAGCACTTCGCGTCCGGCGATGCAGTTGCCGCCCACCTTCATGGAGTTGGCGAGGCAGACAATTCGCTTGGTGTAGGCCATGGATGGACGCGCCTCTGGTGCTCAACAGGCTGGAATGATGATCGCTCCACTATCTCCTGTTTGCGCCGGCGGTGCAAGCCGCGCTTTATCGGGTCACGCTTTATCTGGTCACGCTTTACCGGGTCACGACGATCGTCAGGTTGGCCGTTTGCATGGTGTTCGTCGTCGCGTCGGTCGCGGTAACGGGGATGACGTAGGTTCCGGGGGCGACGGAGTTGGCGGCGAAGCGAACGCTGCCGCAACCCGCCAGCGAGGCGAGGACCGCGCACGTCAGCAGCATGGCGAAGAGGTTCGGCATGCGGCGGGACCGGCGCATCAGTAAAAGAGGCAGACCGGCGAGGGCTGCAAGCGCGAGAGAGATACCGCGCGGCTTGCCTTCGACGCCCGCGCGCACCAGGGGAGCGGTGGTCAACAGCGTGAGTGTCGAGGTGGCGGTGCCGCCCGCGGTGAGTGACACCGTGGCGGGGCTGAAGGAGGCGGCGGCGTAGAGGGGGAGCGTGCCGGTGGTGAACTGGAGCATGCCGGAGTAGTTGCCGATGCTGGCGAGGGTGACCGTTATCTGCTGAGGCTGTCCGGCGGCGAAGGCGAGGTTGGCCGGGGAGAGGCCGATGGTGAACGACGACGCGAGGACGACTTCGATGACGGTGGATGAGGTGGAGGGGGCATAGTTGCCGTCGCCGGAGTAGGCCGCCGTGATGGTGTGGGAGCCGACGGCGAGGGTGCCGGTGGCGAAGATGGCGTGGCCGCCGGTCAGGGCCGCGGTGCCGAGGAGGGTTGCGCCGTCGAGGAAGGACATGACGCCGGTGGCCGCCGCGGGGTTGAGACTCGTTCCGGCGGTGGAGGCGGCGAAGGTGACGGTCTGGCCCTGGTAGACGGGGTTGGGC
>CAXTRY010000157.1:0-5185 GCA_964246805.1 uncultured Acidobacteriaceae bacterium | reverse complement strand
GTTTTGGTGTCGAGGGTGAGGGTTTTGGCGCGGGGGGCGGTTTGCAGGGTCTGCTCGACGGCGAAGCTGGTGGGGGAGTTTTCCTTGACGATGGTGAGGGTGCCGCCGCCTTCGGACGAGAAGACTTCGTTGGTGGCGGGGTTGAAGACCGCGCCGTCGGAGCCCTGGCCGATGGGGAGGGTGTCGAGGATTTTGCCGTCAGCGGCGGAGAGGATGACCATGGTCTGCGGGTTGCGGCAGGTGGCGAAGAGGATGCTGTTTTTGCGGTCGATGGCGAGCCCGGCGCAGGTGCCGCCCTTGCCCTGGAGGTCGTAGGTCCCGGTGACTTTATTGGTGGCGGTGTCGACGACGGCGATGGAACCTTTGTCTTCGAGGTCGATGAAGAGGTGGCCCTTGCTGTCGGCGATGCCCTGCTCGGGCGCGCCGCCGAGGTCGACGGTGCCGGTGACGGAGCCGTCGGCGGCATCGAGGATGGTGAGGTTGGGCGCGCCGTGGGAGAGGACGTAGACCTTGCCGGCGGATTCGAAGATGCCGTCGGGGCCGCCCTGGACGTCGATGGTTTTGGCGGGGGCGAGGGAGGTTGCGTCGAACATGGCGACGGGCTTGCTGGAGACGAAGCCGTGGCCGGCGCTGACGGCTACTCCATGGCCGGAGATGCTGGGGAGATCGCCGAGGGGCTTGAGCGAGTCGAGATCGAAGACGGAGACGTGACCGGTGGGGCCGAGGCGGGGGACGTAGAGCTTGCGCGCGGCGGAGTCGGCGTAGACGTAATCGAAGCCGCCGTCGCCGCCTACCTTGACGGTCTGAAGGACTTTATACTGAGCGGACAGCACGGTGGGGAGTGTGGCGGCAAGAAGCGGGAGAAGAGCGAGCATGGCGCGGCGCATGAGAAATCCTCTGATCTATGATCTATCTCTATCTATAGTGGAGCATAGTTTTGTTACCGGCGGAAGAAGAGAGTAAGGTGCCGGTCCGATTCCTCCGCTGATAGACTGGATGCTTGCGCCCGGCTATGAGAGAGCGCGGAAGACTTCTCGCGGAAAAAACTGCCGCCGAGCCTAAAGGAAGATTGAGATATCGTGGATCAGCAGACTAAAGTAGCGTTGAAGCAGGACAATTTTGTAACGACGACCCATAGCGGGTTGGAGTGGGCGAGCGAGAACCGTCGATCGGTGATTGTGACGACGAGTTTGCTGATGGCGATGATCGTCGTTCTGGTGGGGGCGGCGGTCCTTTACAACAAGCGGGCGGATGCGGCGTCGGTGGCGTTCGGCGCGGCGATGCAGGCGTACCAGACGCCGCTGGCGTCTCCGGGACAGCAGGTACCTCCGGGGGTAAAGACGTTCGGGTCGGTTCCGGAGCGGGCGAAGGCGGCCAACGATCTGTTTATGGATTGCGCCAAGCGATATAGCCTGGTGCCGGACGGGAAGGTCTGCCGGTACTTCGGCGGGCTGACGTATATGGAGCAAGGGCAGAACGGCGCGGCGGAGTCGACGCTGAAGGAGATTTCAGGTGGGTTCAACGGCGATCTGGCGTCGCTGGCGAAGCTGTCGCTGGCGCAGCTTTACCGGCAGACGGGCAAGGAGGGGCAGGCGGTCGATCTCTACAACCAGCTGACGGCGAAGCCGACGACCTCGGTTCCGGCGGGGCTGGCGCAGTTGCAACTGGCGGAGCTGTATGCCGGACAGGGCAATACGGAGGCCGCGCGCAGGATTTATGCGCAGTTGAAGGATAAGGACGCGAAGAGCGGAGCGGGCGTGATCGCGGCGCAGAAACTGAATCCGACGGCGGCCGGGCCGGGCGCTGGGGCGGGGGCGCAGCAAGCACCGTAAGGGCTAGTGGGCTTCTTCGTGGAGCGAGGCGGCGGTGGAACGGTCGCTGACGTGGCGCGGGCTGGGGTAGCTTAGGCCGGAGACCTTCTTCCAGGGATCTTTGTCGCGGGGCTCGGCGATCCAGAGGGGAACCGCGAGGCCGAGATAGTCCGCCAGGGCGCAGGCGTGGGGTTCGTACATATCGCGGAGCTGACGCAGGCGCAGCCCGGCCTGTTCATCGCCGCAGAGCTGGATTTCGGTGTCGAGCAGGGCGGTGCAGAGGCGGCGGAATTCGGGTGGAGGGAGCCGGTCGGAGTTGCCGGCGGCGAGCGCCTCGGTCCGCTCCTCCAGATGGAAGATGTGGCCGAGATCGATGACGGCGTGGCGGGCCATGGCGAAGGTGAGTTGCGCCTGCCGAGTGCCTTCGACGGTCGCGATGAGCAGGGCGCAGGCGTCGAGAATGGCGACCAGCGCGGAGAGCCAGGATTGATTGTCGTGCTGCGAACGGTAGTAGCAGAGCAGCGGGTAGGAGACGTGGGATTCGAGCAGCTCGGCGGACCAGCGCTCCCATTCGGCGAGCAGGTCGACCAGGGCACGTTCGCCGCCGTCGAAGCCGTGGCGGGTGAGGAGCTCGGCGGCTGTGGGGGGCGAGCCGGCGCGACCGTCGAGGAGCGCGACGGAGACTTCGCGGCGCGAGAAGGCACCGTAGAGCACGGGCAGGTACCCGACCACCAAGGCGACCAGGCCGAGGCCGAAGCCGGCCTCGAAGATGATGATGGCGCGGGCGAAGGGACGGATGGGGAGCACATCGCCCAGGCCGAGCGTGGTGAGCGTGGTTCCCGAGACGTAGAGGTCGGTCCAGAAGGCGTGCGCGCCGCTGAAGTGGGACATCATGTTGTCCGAGAAGGGCGTACCCAGGGCGAAGTAGATGAGCGCGAAGCCGAGAATGAGCAGAGTGGCCCAGACGGCGAGCAGGACCAGCAGAGAGAGTGGACCATAGGTGCTGTAGAACTGGTCGCGCTTTTTAAGGTCGCGGATGCGTCGGGCGACCGCGGACCAGGGCTTCCAGGTAGCGATGTAGAAGACGCGGGTGGGGCGGAAACGTCCTCGCGGGCGGCGCGGCAGGATGATGGTCTGGAAGGCGTCGAGGAAGACGACCAGAACGAGAAACAGACCGGGGAAGAGGAGGAGTGTACGCAAGGTGAAGATTCCAGAAGGGTAGTGGAGAGCAGACCTGAAGTACTCCTTCCAGCCTAACAAAACGGCGAAAGGATTGTTTTCACGGCGGGCGCAAGCCGATAGTATGGCTGTGGCAGTATGAAGGGTATATTCTCCGGCGACGGTCTTCTTTAGCGGGTTCTAAGAATATCATCGATCTTAATGCCATTCCGGGAGTCTGCTTAGGAATGGTCCACGATACCGGTTCAGTTGCGATCCATCAGGCCTTTCGATTCCATAAATTTGTGGATGAGGAGTTGCGATGCAACGTGTTTTAGTGGTCGACGATGAACATCTAGTGGCGGATACGCTGTGTCTGATACTTGCTAAATGCGGGTTTGAAGCACGCGCGACATACTCCACCGACGAGGCGCTGCGATGCGCGCATGAGTTTCGCCCGCACCTGCTGCTCTGCGACATCACGATGCCGGACCGGGACGGGATCGAGCTGATGGGTGAGATGCATCGTATGCTGCCGGAGTGTCGCGTGCTGGTGCTGACGGGCTACCATGACAATCTTGAGCGCGTGATCGAAGAGAGCCGAGGGCTGGCGTATCCGGCGGTTCTGTTGATCAAACCTTGCCAGCCGGCGGAGCTGGTGCGTCAGGCGGGGGCTATCCTGGCACGGGCCTGATCGCGGGCCGGGCTGCCGGGCTGCGATAGACTCAAGCGGTATGGCACCTGACGGCATCTCAGACGATAAGCGCCCGGAGAGCTTCGCGAGCCTGTATTTGAGCAAGAAGAAGCGGCGCACGGAGAGAGGGGTAGACCGCACGTCCGGGTGGGCGGTGCAGGAAGATTTGTTCGGCGCGGACGACCTTCGAAAGATCGCGGCATCGGCCACCGAGATTGAAGTTTTACCGGACGATGTACCGGGCTGTAAACCAGGCTATGCACAGCGCGATGCACCGTTGCCTGCGCCGGAACCGGTTGCGATTCGTAGAGTCTGGACCGTGCGGGAGCTGGTCGGCGAAGTCCGGCTCCAGGTGGAACGCGTCCATTTTTCGGTCTGGGTGGAGGGCGAGGTGTCAAACTGCCGGGCCGCCGCTTCGGGACACTTCTACTTCACGTTGAAGGATGGCGAGTCGCAGCTGCCGGTGGTGATGTTCCGGCGGCAGGCGCAGCTACTCGCGGCCAGGCCCAGGGACGGCGACGCGGTCGAGGTGCGCGGGCGGGTTTCGGTTTATGAGTCGCGCGGGCAGCTGCAACTGATCGCCGAGACGGTGGAGCTGCGCGGGGCGGGCGCGCTGGAGCTTGCGTTCAAGCAGCTGAAGGCGCGTTTGCTGGCGGAAGGTCTGTTCGCGGAGGAGCGGAAGCGTGCTCTCCCGGCGTTCCCGCAGTGCATCGGGGTGGTGACCTCGCCGCAGGGCGCCGTGGTGCGCGACATCGCCAACGTGGCGCGGCGGCGTCATGCCTGTCTGAACCTGCTGGTGTATCCGGCGGCGATGCAGGGGCCGCGGTGCGCGGCGGAGGTGACGGCGGGCATCCGCTGGTTCAACCGGAATCCGGGGCGAGTCGATCTGATCGTGCTGGCGCGGGGTGGCGGATCGATCGAGGATCTCGCGGGGTTCAACGACGAGGGGCTGGCGCGGGCGATTGCGGCGTCCGGGCTGCCGGTGGTTTCGGCCATTGGGCACGAGACGGACTTTACGATTGCGGATTTTGTGGCCGACCTGCGCGCGCCGACGCCTTCGGCCGCCGCGGAGCTGGTGACGGCGGCGCAGCACCGCCTCGAGGAGCGGGTGTATGCGCTGGCACGGCGGGTGGAGCGGGCCGGACTGTACCAGACGATGTTGGCGCGTCAGCGGTATACACGGCTGGCGGCGGAGAGCGTGCTGGTGCGGCTGCGGGACGCGGTGAGTCGGCGGGAGCAGCGGATCGACGAGTTGGGCCCGCGACTGGAGGCGGGGGCGCGGCTGCGGCTGCGCGCGGCGGGGGCGCGGCTCAACGTGCTGGAAGAGAAGCGGCGGCAAGGCGATCCAGCTGTCCGGCTGGAGGCGGCGCGGGGGCGGATGGAGCGGGTGGCGCTCCGGATGGAGCGGCTGCGAACGACGCTGATCGCGCGGGAGCTCGCGAGGTTGAGCTCGGCTACACGGCGGCTGCTGGCTATCTCTATCACAGCCCCGCAGGCAACGCGGGTGGAACGTGCGACCGCC
>CAXTRY010000156.1:0-5186 GCA_964246805.1 uncultured Acidobacteriaceae bacterium | reverse complement strand
CAGGTACACCCCCACCACGGATAGCGCCGCAAACAGCAGGTGCTCCATCCCAATGACGCCCAGCCAGATAAAGTTTCCATCGAGCGCGGGCGTCAGCGCCCAGATCCAGCACGCCGTCTCGCAAAGTCCGTCCCGCCGCGCCATCGCCAGCATCCCCCAACCCATCGCGATCAGCAGCAGCGCGCTCACCGCGCCCGAGTACAGCACCGGGCTTACTCCCGGCAGCAGCTTCCAGTTTGCCGCCAGGACAAACGTCCACAGCAGGCTGCTCGACCCCGAAGACCGTACCCCCGGCACAAACCCCAGCGTGCCATCGTGCGCCAGATTGCGTGCCACCACCTGATGTATCCACGAGTCGTCCAGCGGAAATCCAGCCACCGGGTGAGGGAACCCGGCTACCACCAGCAGCGCCGAAAGATACACCGCCGTCATCACCGCAAGGTTTACCCCCGTAACCCCGCGCGGCTGGCTCCTCTCCTTTGTGTGCATCGCCGAACTGTTCCCAAGCCTCTCTCGAATGCCCTTATCGTATCAGCCGGCCTACCCAGCCGCGCCACCATCTCAGCTATAAGCCCACGCGCGCCGCCATGCGATACTCAGACCTGACATGTACAAACGAGTCCTCCTCAAGCTCTCCGGAGAAGCCTTGGCCGCTGGTAAAGGCTTCGGTATCGATGCGGTCTTTATCCATGCGGTCGCCACCGAGATTGCCGCCGTCCACGCCTCCGGCTGCCAGATGGGCATCGTCGTCGGCGGAGGCAACTTCTTTCGCGGTGTCGCCCAGCAAGCCATCGACATGGATCGCGTCGCCGCCGACCACATGGGCATGCTCTCCACCGTCATCAACGCCATCGCGCTCCAGGACGCCATTGAAAAGCTGGGGCTCTTCTGCCGCGTGATGTCGGCCATCGAGATGCATCAGGTTGCCGAGCCCTATATCCGCCGCCGCGCCATGCGCCACCTCGAAAAAGGCCGCGTCGTCATCTTCGCCGCCGGCACCGGCAACCCTTACTTCTCCACCGACACCGCCGCCAGCCTCCGTGCCATGGAGATCAAGGCCGATGTCCTGCTTAAGGCTACTTCCGTCGACGGCATCTATACCGCCGACCCCAAGCTCGATCCCACCGCCACCAAATACCAGACCGTCACCTACGCCGAAGTCCTCCAGAAGAACCTCCGCGTCATGGACCAGACCGCCGTCTCCCTGCTGAACGACAACAGGCTCTCCACGATCATCTTCTCCATGAAGGTGCCCGGCAATATCGTCCGCGTCATTAACGGCGAGCAGCTCGGCTCCCTCATCACCGCCTGATCCTTTCGAGACTCTTATGGAACTCAACCATCTTCGTACCCTCGGCCGCTCCGGTCTCCCCGTCAGCCCTCTCGCCCTCGGCACCATGACCTTCGGCAACAAGAACTGGGGCTCGCCCGATGATGTCTCCCGCGCGATCTTCGACGCCTACATCGACGCGGGCGGCAACTTCATCGATACCGCCGATGTCTACGCCGGGGGCCGCTCGGAAGAGCTCCTGGGCTCCTTCATCGCGGAGCGCAACCTCCGTGACAAGGTCGTCCTCGCCACCAAATGGAGCTTCAACGGCGGCAACGGCCGTAAGAACCTTCATCGCTGCCTCGAAAGCTCCCTCCGCCGCCTCGGCACCGAGTACGTCGATCTCTACTGGATGCACGTCTGGGATGGCGTCACGCCGCCCGAAGAACTCCTGCACTCGCTCAGCGATCTCGTCCGTTCAGGCAAAATCCGCTACTACGGCCTCTCCGATGTGCCCGCCTGGGTCGCTACGCGCATCGCCACGCTGGCCGAGACCCACGGCCTTCCCGGCCCCATCGCCCTCCAGATGGAGTACTCCCTCACCGAGCGCACCTTCGAGCAGGAGCACATTCCCGCCGCCCGCGCACTGGGCCTCGCGCTCTGCCCGTGGAGTCCGCTCGCCGCCGGTTTTCTTACCGGCAAGTACACCCGCGACCCCGAGGGCAAACCTTCAATCGGCGGCGGCCGCCTCGACCTCGCCAACCAACCCTTTAAGAAGTTCACCGAGCGCAACTGGATCATTCTCGATACGCTCCGCGCGATTGCCGCCGCGACCGGCCACACCCCCGCGCAGATCGCCCTCGCCTGGACGCTTCCGCGGCCCGCCGTAGCCTCCCTCATCTTCGGTGCAAGCAAGCTTCCGCAACTCGAGGAGACTCTAGCCTCCCTCGCAATCGAACTCTCCCCCGAACACCGCGACCAACTCGACCAGGTCAGCGGCCCCGATCCCGCCAATCCCTACTCCCTCTTCTCCGGTCGGCTTACGCGGGGAATCTTCGGGACTTCGGTCGCAGGCTGGCCATAAACCGACTTTCCGCGCTCAACACCACGCCTTAGAGGAGCAGCCCCATGATCCGCCATCACCGCTGGGACGACATTCCCGCCGAGCCGATGAACTCCCTCGTCGACCGTCAATACATCACCACCCCCACCACGATGCTTGCCCGCATCTTCCTCAAGATGGGCGCGCACGTTCCCCTGCACAGCCACCACAACGAGCAGATCTCCTACATCCTCTCCGGTGCCCTTAAGTTCACGGTCGAGGGCACGGAAATCCTCGTCCGGGCCGGGGAAGTCCTCACCATTCCGCCGCACGCCCCGCATGAAGCCGTGGCCCTCGAAGACACCCTCAACCTCGACATCTTCAACCCGCCCCGCCAGGACTGGATCGATAAAGACGACGCCTACCTCCGCCAAGGCTGAGCCTATATGCGAAGACCGCTAAAAAGTCGTGGCTGATACTTAGGAATTTGTGATACCGTCACAATGTTGGAGAGTCAGGACCTCGCTCATGCGCTTCTCTCGCTTATGGACACTAGCCGCGTTGGGTCTGGCTAGCTTCGCCGCCCGTGCCGACACCATCCGGACCTTCGATCTTAACGGTTCCAGCGTCTTCTATGGCTTGGCGGGAGACCGGAATACGGTAACCGGAACCGTGACCATCGACACCACCACCGGTGTCGTGCAAAGCATCGCCATCCTTGCCGGAGGTTCGTACCAGGCTGGAGTCGACGCCCAGCAAGCCCTCATGGTCTACATCGGGCCGTCGCGGGCTAAGATCAGCTTCGATGCCGGCACCTTGCAGCACTATATGGGTTCCACCTTCGATCTCAACGGACCGAACGATCTTTATGTAGGCCATATCACGCCCGCCGCCGCCGCGCTCACCCCCGAGCCGGCGAGCCTTGTTTTATGCGGCACCGGTCTCCTCGGGATCGCGGGCGCAATTCGGCGGCGGCTCTCAAGTCGCGTCTCTCCAGCTAACCAGGCAAGCCGCGCATAAGCGCATCATTTCGGCGCATACGGGCTTCCGCTAAGCCACGCCGGCCGCATCGGAGCATTCGCCACCGTCACCGCCAGCCGCTCATAAAAACGGTTGAACTTCACCGCGGCTTCCCAATCGATCGGTGTCTGAAGGTCGTCCTGCGGCTTGTGATAACGCCGCGCGTACCAGTCCCGATAGACCTTTTCCTCCGCCGACCCGGGATCATACCCGAAGATAAAGCTCGCGATCGGCACCCCTACCTTTACAAAGTTGTAGTTGTCCGCCCGCCGGAACAGATTCCGTTCCGGCTCCCGGTCCGGCCGCATCTCAATCCCAAACTGCGCCGCCAGCCCCTTCACCGTCGCCCCCAGCGTCGAGTCGTCGATCCCTTCCATCGTCAGAATCTTCAGCGGAAAGATCGGCCGCAGCTGGTCCAGGTTTAAATCGGCCACGATCTTCTCCACCGGCACCGTCGGATGCGCCGTAAACCACGCCGACCCCAGCAGCCCCTTCTCCTCCCCTGTAAACGCGCAGAACAGCAGGCTCCGCCCCGGTGCCTTCGCGTGGAGGTCCTTTGCCACCTCGATCAGCAGCGCCACATAGGCCGCATCGTCCAGTGCGCCGTTGTACAGGGTGTCGCTCCCTACCGGCGTCCCGTACCCATAGCCGTCCAGGTGCGCCGAAAGCGCCGCAAACTCCCCCGCCAGCTTTAGATCGCTTCCCGGCAGCACCGCCAGCACATTGGGCGAAGAGATGTCCTTGCCATGGGTGTGAATCTCAAGGAGGGCGCTAAGGCCCATGGGGAACGAATCGAGGAACTCCCCGCGGCCGCCTTTCGCGACGACGCCCATCCGCCGGGGATCGTCGGCGCGAAACAGCGCCTCGGCAAACTCGGAGTTGACCCGAACGATCGGAGGCGTGGTCATCGCCGCAACGGGTCCACCCGCCAGTACGACCGATCGGGCATAAGCCGCCGGCCAGTGAAACGGCTCGATGGCGGCGGGGTTGTCGATGGAGAGAATCGCGGCCGCTCTCGCGTCGTTCAGCGCGCGAAGGCGTCTCGCCGGATAGCTCTCACGCTCCGCCGCTTCCAGTCCGGCGGGCGTGTTGTTGAAGAAGACCGCGATCTTGCCCTTCAGGTCCGTGCCGGCGGCCGGCAGCCCATAGCCCACAAACACCATCGGCGCTTCCACGCTGAGATCCCCGCGCGGGACAGTGGTGATTTCCGTGGTAAACCGCATCTTTACCTCGGTGCCCGCCGGGTTACGAACGATCAGCGACGACGCCGCGGGATCGACATCGACCTCGCGCATGGGCACTCGCTGGAAAAATGTCCCGCCATCGCCCATCGGCTTCAGTCCCGCCGCCGCGAACTGCTCCGCCACATACTTGGCCGCCCGCTCATACGCCGCCGTGCCGGTGTCCCGCCCCTCCATGCCGTCGTTCGCGAGCGCCGTCGTCTGCCCCCACCATGAGGCAGCCTCGGGCGAGGGCTTCTGCGGCATCGCCTTCGGTTGCGCCGATACACTGGCCCCCAGCGCCAATATTGAAAGCCATCTACGCATGGAACCCTCCCGTGCTAGTTTCCTTGAAACAGCAGCGGCGCAAAGTGCACCAGATTATCCCGCCATACCATCGACACATGCGCCCCCGGCGTCTCGACCGCGGTTACCGGCAACCCCTCGGCCTTCAACGCCGCTTCCAGCTTACGGTTCGGCTCAATGAGACCGTCTTCCGTCCCGCAAGCAATCCAAAGCAGCTTCAGATTTGCCGTCTTCGCATCCAGTGCCGGGACGGGGTTGGGGTACTTCATCGCATGGACCGCCGCCGAAAACCCGCCCACCCACGCAAATTTCCCCGTATTGCTCAGCC
>CAXTRY010000155.1:0-5231 GCA_964246805.1 uncultured Acidobacteriaceae bacterium | reverse complement strand
TCCGCATCCACTACGACGACGTGCCGCACGGCGCGCGCATCAAGGTCATCGGCGTGGGCGGCGGAGGCAACAACGCCGTCAACCGGATGATCGCCGCCCACGTCGAGGGCGTGGAGTTTATCGCCGCCAACACGGACGCGCAGGCGCTCGCCGCCTCGAACGCCTCGGTTAAGCTCCAGCTGGGCACCAAGCTGACCAGCGGCCTGGGCGCGGGGTCGAACCCCGACATCGGCCGCCGGGCCGCGCTTGAAGACTCCGAAAAGATTATCGAAGCGCTCGAGGGCGCGGACATGGTCTTCGTTACCGCAGGCCTGGGCGGGGGTACCGGCACCGGCGCGGCTCCGGTGATCGCCTCGCTGGCGTCCGAGATGGGCGCGCTCACCGTCGCCGTGGTTACCCGGCCCTTCGGCTTCGAGGGCAAGCGGCGCATGATGCAGGCCGAGCGCGGGATGCAGGAGCTGCTCGAATCGGTCGACACGCTGATCGTCATCCCCAACGAAAAGCTGCTGGCCGTGGCCAAGGATGCCGGCTTCTTCGAGAGCTTCCGCATCGCCGACGACGTGCTGCGCCAAGGCGTGCAGGGCATCTCGGACATCATCACCATTCCCGGCGTGATCAACCGCGACTTTGCCGACGTGAAGACGACGATGGCCGGCATGGGCCACGCCGTGATGGGCACGGCTTCGCGCTCGGGCACGACGCGCGCCGCCGACGCCGCCGTAGCCGCCATGGCCTCGCCGCTGCTCGAGGCCGGAGCGATCGACGGCGCGCGCGGCATCCTGATCAATATTACCGGCTCCTCTTCCCTCAAGCTCTCGGAGGTCAACGAGGCCTCCACTATCATCCAGAACGCCGCCCACGAGGACGCCAACATCATCTTCGGCGCGGTGCTCGATGAGACCATGGGCGACGAGGTCAAGATCACCGTGATCGCCACCGGTTTCCGCCAGGACGAAACGGTCGAGCTGACGCAACAGCGCCGCGAACGGATGCTCGCCGAACCCGCCTTGGCCAGCCGTCCGCCACAGAACTATGAAGTACCCATCCAGCGGTATGCCGTTACCAGGCCGGAGCCGCCGGTCCCCAGTTCCCGCGCCGAGCCGACTCCGTCTTCCGCACCCGTTCGCTTTGTCGCCGAACGTACCGTACACCTCGACACGCCGCTCGACCCCGAACCCGTTCGCCATGTGCGCATCTATGCGGACATAGAGAGGGCAGACGCAGAAAGGACGGGCGCAGAAAGGACGGGCGCAGAAATGTCTATTCAAGCCGCTCCGGTCGCGGAAGCATCTGCTATACCTCTGCGAGCGACCCCACCCGCCCCGAAATCCGTATTCGATGACGACTTCTTCCGCAGTGCCCGCGAAGCCGCTCCCGCACCGCACGAGCCCGCCACCCGCTCCTGGGAGTTCCAGCGCAATCAGCACGACTTCCATCTCTCAGCCGATCCCCTCCGTCCCGAACCTGCACGGCCCGAAGCTCCGCGCGCCGCCGCGCCGCAGGCCGTCCCCGCCTGGCCGCCGCCGCCCGCTGAAGATTCTCTCCATCCGCCCACCCGTTCGCCCCAGGTGCGCGTCCAAACTCATGAGGAAGACAACCGGCAGGCCGAAGAGCTTGACATCCCTGCTTTCCTGCGCCGTCTGAACCGTTGACACAACCATTGATTTCAGCCGATAGACCGGAGAGACGCAAGATTTCTCGACTACGGAGAGGACCCCTGATTCCATGAACTCTTTTCGCCGCCTCTTCTTCTGCCTGATCGCCGCCCTGCTCGCAATATCGACGGCCTCGTCTTCCGCCCATGCCAAACCGCGCACCGGCAAACCTCATCCCGCCGTGCGGTCTACAAAGTCCTCCGCGCGTTCTTCCGCTCGTGCACACAAGGTCGTCGCCACAGGCCGACGCCGGACTTCCGCCTCCACCAGACCCGTCGTGACCACCCGCGGAGGCCGCCGTGGCACACGCGCTCTCCGCTTCGCCCGCGTGTCTCGTCACTCCGAGCGCTTCTCCGGTAACTCCTTTGCAGACAACGCCGACGCGCTTACCTATGGCGACCTCACCGCCGGGGAAGACCCCGTCGTCCGCGCCGCCGCCCTCCAGGCCCTCGGCAACATGAACGGAACGGCTCTCGCCATCGATCCCTCTTCCGGCCGCATCCTCGCCATGGTCAACCAAAAGCTCGCGCTCTCCTCCGGGGCCGAGCCCTGCTCCACCATCAAGCTGGCCGTCGCTCTTGCCGCCCTCGACGAAGGCCTCATCAAGCGCGATACTCCGGTCAACCTCGGCCACGGCTACAAGGTCGACCTGACCTACGCCCTCGCTCGCTCCATCAACCCCTATTTTGAGACGCTCGGCCGCACCATGGGCTTCGACCGCGTGAAGCATTACGCCAATCAGTTCGGCCTCGGTGAACTGGCCGGTTACGGCATCCAGGGCGAGCAGCTCGGCATTTACCCCGACACGGAACTCCCCGCGAAGCTCGGCGGCGTCGGGCGCATGTGCTCCTTCGGCGAGAGCATCTCCATGACGCCGCTCCAGCTCGGAGCCATCGTCTCGGCCATTGCCAACGGCGGCACGCTCTACTATCTCCAGCACCCCACAACCGCCAACGAGCTCGCCGCCTTCAATCCGAAGGTCAAGCGCATCCTCGACATCGCTCCCATCATCCCGGAGATGATCCCCGGCATGTCCGGCGCGGTCAACGCCTCTTTCGGCACCGCCCGCTCCCTGCGCGCCAGTTTTCACGAGTTCCCCGTGATGGGTAAAACCGGCACCTGCTCGAACAACGGCACACGCTACGGCTGGTTCGGCTCCTATGCCGAGACGCCCACCGGCCGCATCGTTACTGTCATCTTCCTTGAAGGCGGCCGGCCCACCTTCGGCCCGAAGGCCGCTGAACTTACCGGCCAGTTCTACCGCGCTCTCTACGATAACCGCTACTTCTCCCCAAAGGCGGAAGCCGTGGCCGCGACGGGCGCCAATTAGCCCCATGCGAGAACCGCAAAACACGATCAACCGCCTATTACGTTCAGTCGCCTACACTCATCTCAGCACATCATGAAGATCCTAACCGCCGCCGAGATGGCCGCGACCGACCGCCGCACCGCCGAAGACTACGGCATCCCGCTCACCGACCTGATGGAGCAGGCCGGACGCGCCGTCGCCGCCTTCTGCCTCCGCCAGTACCCCGCCGCCGAGCGCATCACCATCCTCTGCGGCAAGGGGAACAACGGCGGCGACGGCCTTACCGCCGCCCGCTTCCTGGACGAGGCTGACCGCATCGTCCGGGTCCTTCTCCTCGGCCGTGCCAGCGACCTGAAAGACGAGGCCGCCCGCGCCTTTACCCTACTCCAGCGCACCTCCAACGCCGAGATCGTCGAGGTCTCCTACGAAGACACACTCACCACCGTGCTCGGTGAAGACACCGATCTATATCTCGATGCCATCGTCGGTACGGGCTTTCATCCGCCCCTGCGCGGCTTGGCGGCCACGGCACGCACCCTTCTCGCCAAATCTACCGCGCCTGTAATCGCCGTCGATCTTCCCTCCGGCTGGGACGCGGACTCGACCGATCAAAAGTCTTCCGAAGCCGTCCGGGCCGAAGCCGTCGTCACCTTCACCGCGCCCAAGCTCGCCCACGTCTTCGGCCATCTAACGGACAGAACCTTCGGCCCAGTGGTCGTGGCCCCCATCGGTTCCCCCCCGGAAGCCATTCAATCCGACCAATATCTCAGCTGGGGCGGCACCTCGAAAAAGATCGCCGAAGCCCCGCGCGACGTGAACTCCAACAAGGGCAAGTTTGGCCACGTCCTGCTTATCGGCGGCTCCCATGGTAAGGCGGGCGCGCCGTCGATGTCGTCGCTCGCCGCCCTCCGCACCGGGGCGGGCCTGGTCACCGCCGCCGTGCCCGAGTCCATCCTGAACACGGTTGCCCTCATCACACCGGAGCTGATGGTGATCCCGCTAGCCGAGCAGGACGGTGCCGTCGCCCTCTCCAATCTTTCGGACGAAAACCTGCCCAAACTCCTCAAGGGCATCAAAGTCATCGCCTGCGGTCCCGGTCTTTCGCAGGACGGCGAGGCCTCAGAGTTCGCCCGCCGGCTGCTCGCCCGCACCACGCTTCCGATCGTCCTCGACGCCGATGCCCTGAACGCCTTCGACGGACGCACCGAGCTGCTCAACGGGATCAACCCCGACGGCACCCTCCGCACGATCGTCCTCACCCCGCACCCCGGCGAGATGGCCCGTCTCCTGGGTCTGGCCATCCCCGAACTCGAATCCTCGCGCCTTGAGTACGCCCGTCTCTTCGCCACCGATCATCGCGTCACGCTCGTCCTCAAAGGGTGGCGCACCCTCATCGCCCATCCCGACGGCTGCGTCGCCGTCAATACCACCGGCAACCCCGCCATGGCGAAAGGCGGCAGCGGCGACATCCTTACCGGTATCGTCGCCGCCATGCTCGCGCAGTTCCCGGACAATGTGCCGCAGGCCGTCGAGGCCGCCGTCTTCCTTCACGGGCTCGCCGCGGATTTCGCCGCACAGGATCTAGACGAGCACACCGTCCTTGCCACCGACACGCTCAACCATCTGACCGAGGCTTTCCGCTACCGCACCGAAGACCCCGACGGGCTTACCTGGCTTACCGGGATTCATAGGTAAAAGCTATCGGCGCTAAGTCGTCAGGGCTAAGTTGTCAGTCGAAGATAGAAGTAGTCGTACCAAATTATTCGCAATTTCCGCGATTGATCTTAGTTTTATAACCAGCAATTTACAACTAAGAATTCATACTCTCCATGCTCCAGCGCCGCCATAAAACCCGCTCCCCCGCCGGTACCCTCGCCCTCGCCGAACTCATCGCCGAGCTGCTGCTTCCCGCGCCCAAGCTCATCCTCCTTCGCGGCAATCTCGGCGCGGGCAAGACGACTCTGGTCAAAGGTATCGCCGCCGCTCTCGGCGCGGCCGCGCCCGAAGACGTCACCAGCCCTACCTTCACGCTCATTCACGAGTACCAAGGCAAGAAGGTACGCCTCGTTCATCTCGACCTCTACCGGCTCGACACCGAAGCCCAACTCCAGCCGCTCGGCCTCGATGAGCTAGCCGCCGCACCGGACGCTCTCCTCCTGATTGAATGGGGCGAAAAGTTTCCCTCCCTCGTTGCTCGTGCCGACGGCGAAATCCTCATTGAGCAAGGCCCCGAAGCCGAAGACGACCGCCTCTTCTTCATCCTGCTT
>CAXTRY010000154.1:0-5233 GCA_964246805.1 uncultured Acidobacteriaceae bacterium | reverse complement strand
CCCCTATATTAGTCGAGCTCTTCACCTCCGAAGGCTGTTCCAGCTGTCCACCCGCCGACGCTCTCCTCGCGCGCCTCGCCGAGCAGCAGCCCATCGCCGGAGCCGAAATCATCGTCCTCGGCGAGCACGTCGACTACTGGGACGGGCTCGGCTGGCGCGACCGCTTCTCCTCTCCCCAGTACACCGCCCGCCAAAATGAATACAGCCGCCGCTTCTTCCTCAACAGCGTTTATACCCCGCAGATGGTCGTCGATGGCTCGTCCGAGTTCGTCGGCAACGATGCCCAGCATGCCCGTGAAGCCCTCCTGAAGGCCTTCAAGTCTCCCAAACTCCCGCTCACCCTCTCCACACCGACACTGGACGGCTCCCGCGTCTCCGCCAGCATCTCCTTGCCCGTTGCCGCCCTCGCCAAAGACCGACAAGGTGACCTTTACGCCGCTCTCGTCGATCCCGTCGACATCACCGAAGTGCAACACGGTGAAAACGGCGGCCGCAAGCTCCGCCACGTCTCCGTCGTCCGCACCCTCACCCGCGTCGGAACCACCCGCGACCTTGCCCAGGGGCCTGTCCCTTTCACCCTAACCGCTCCCGCCGGAGCCAACCTGGCCGCCATGCAGGTGGTCGTTTTCGCCCAGCGCTCCGGTGCCGGCCAGGTCCTGGGAGCCGTGATGAGTGCCGTCAACTCCGCTCACGCCTCCCTATAACCCGTAAGCAAGCCCCGCACCGTACCTTAGCGTGAAGCGAGGTGAAGACCTTTTATTTTCCGAGTACGTTTTTGCAGGCGAAAATACCTTGTCAAGCCCCGAAACGGCTCATCTCCTTCAACCTAAAGCCACTTACGAGTTGCACATGAGTTATGCTCCATCTTCTATACTGTAGACAGTAAGGAAAGACTCGTGAGCGTAACGCTGCAAGCTTCTGCAATATGCCTGTAACTCGTTCCTTATGAACACTTTGCATGTAAAGTGTCTGCAATGAACACTTTACGGGGTACCATCACGCTAAGTCTCTATACAGCAACACTTTAGATAATCGGGAAAATAAAAAAGCGGCAAACCAACCGCCCGCAGAATCAAGTAAGCATGGCAGACGACAAGCGCAAGGACGATCCGGCAAAGCCTAGAAAGGCCGCCGAAGACGACGACGTAGTCGGCAAGGCCTACGACAGCCGACTGATGCGCCGCCTGCTCACTTACCTGCGCCCGTACAAGCTCCAGACCGGCCTCTCCGCCGTCGCCATCGTCTTCAAAGCCGCCACCGACGTCGCTGGCCCCTACCTGGTCAAGGTTGCCGTCGACAACTATATGACTGGCCCGAACCCGAACCCCGGTTGGCTCGCTCGCCGTCTCAGCCCGGTCGCGATGACCGGCATCACCGAGATCGCGCTGCTCTATCTTGCCGCCCTCGCCATCACCTTCGGCCTCGAGTTCGTCCAGACCTACCTCATGCAATGGACCGGCCAGAAGATCATGTTCGACCTGCGCAAGCAGATCTTCCGCCACATTCAGCGCATGTCGCCCTCGTTCTTCGACCGCAACCCCGTCGGCAAGCTCGTCACCCGCGTCACGTCCGACGTCGACGCCCTCAACGAAATGTTCACCTCGGGCGTCCTCGCCATCTTCGAGGACATCTTTGTTCTCGTCTTCATCGTCCTCATCATGCTGCGGATGAGCTGGCCGCTCGCCCTGCTCACCCTCGCCGTCCTCCCCGCGATCCTTTACGCGACCAGCATCTTCCGCAAGTATGTCCGCGAGAGCTACCGCCGCATCCGCTCCGCCATCGCCCGGATCAACGCCTACATGCAGGAGCACGTATCCGGCATGGCCATCGTCCAGCTCTTCAACCGCGAGGCCCGCGCCTACGACGACTTCGCCGCCATCAACCGCCAGCACATGGACGCCTACAAAGACGCCATCACCGCCTACGCCATCTACTATCCGGTGGTCGAGCTTCTCTCCTCCCTCGCCATCGCGCTGGTCATCTGGCGGGGCGGCGCGTCGGTGCTGCACAACGCGGTCTCTGTCGGCGTCTTGATCGCCTTCATCCAGTACGCGCAACGCTTCTTCCGCCCCATCATGGACCTGAGCGAGAAGTACAACATCCTCCAAGCCGCCATGGCCGCCTCCGAGCGCGTCTTCAAGCTGCTCGACTCCGAACCGGAAATCGTTTCACCCGTGAATCCGATCATAGGCGATGGCTCCGGCCGCATCGAGTTCCGCAACGTCTGGTTCACCTACGGCAAGCTCGACCAGCTCCAGCAGGCGCGCCTCGCCACCGCCCAGCCCGAAGACCTGAACAGCTTCGCCGACATCGAGTGGATTCTCCGCGGCGTCTCTTTCATCATCGAGCCGGACGAGACCGCCGCCATCGTAGGCCACACCGGCGCGGGCAAGACCACGATCACCGGTCTGATGATGCGCTTCTACGACATCCAGCACGGGCAGATCCTGATCGACGGCGTCGACGTCCGCGACCAGGACCTGAACGCCCTCCGCAAGCGCTTCGGCGTCGTCCTCCAAGACCCGTTCCTCTTCACCGGCACCGTCCGCGACAATATCCGCCTAGGCTCGCAGTGGATCACCGACGCGGCGGTCGAGAAGGCCGCCGACGAGGTCAACGTCGGCGACTTCATCCGCTCGCTCCCGCAGGGCTTCGACGAGCCGGTGCGCGAGCGCGGCGCAACCCTCTCGACCGGCCAGAAGCAGCTCATCTCCTTCGCCCGCGCCCTGGCCCACGCGCCCCGCATTCTGATCCTCGACGAGGCAACCTCCTCGGTCGACACCGAGACCGAGCTTCGCGTCCGCCTCGCCCTCTCGCGCATGATCACCGGCCGCACCTCGGTCCTCATCGCGCACCGCCTGTCCACCATCCAGACGGCCGACTCCATCCTCGTCATGCACAAAGGCCAGCTCCGCGAACGCGGCACCCACCAGCAACTCCTTGCCGAACGCGGCCTCTACTGGCGCCTCTACCAGCTCCAATACCGCGACCAGGAGACCGGCGCGGCGTTGCTGCCGGAGCCGGAGCTGACAGACGCGGTCACTTCATAACGTCATATTTTGAGATGAGGATGAAGCGATGCCCGGAAATAAGGCAAATACCGCGGCTGAAATAGATACATACTGAGCGCGAAGAAGCCCATAGTGCCAATTAGAGCGACGACAAACCGTAACGCGTCTGTTCCCCGCTTGTTGGATAGAGCACTGTAAGCGAGGGAACATCCGACGATGACAACCAGATTACCGAGCCATGCGGGTACAGAAATGAACGCATCCGGTCTGTCCATATGGCCGGTGTGTATAAGGCTGTTAAGTTGTGTCAGTCCAAACTTTAGGAAAGTCGTGACAAACAAGTTTACGTAATCCCAGAACAGAGCGGCTGCCGCGCCAATAAAGCAGCCCCACTTGTTGCCACGGAACAGCAGGACGACGGATGCGATGTACATCCAGCTCTGGAAGAAATGCAGCCACCGGATGTCTTTTTCGAAGTAAGCGGAGAGGAACAGTATGGCGACAAAAACGAAGGCACCAAGAGCAGCGAGGCCGACACCAATCTTCCATGTACGTTGCATGGTCTACTGTACGTCCACACAGAAAGTTTTGTTCCGCAATCTCCTTCCGACTGCCGACATATCCAAACGCGGTAGACTCGTTCTGTGAGCGAACTCGTCTTCGACATCACACAGGAGCGGACGGCAGATACGTGGCGGTGGCCGTCGGCGAGAACATCGTGACGCAAGCCGACACCTGGGACGAGCTGCGGCACAACGTCCAAGAGGCGATGGACGCCTACTACTACAATGACGAGCCGAAGCCCGCCTATATTCGCCTCCACCTGCTCAAGGACGAAGTTCTCAAAGTCGCTTGAAGACGCCACGTTCGATCAGCGGCGTCCAGCTCGCCGATCATCTTTGCCGCCATTGGCAGTACGTCCGCTTCAAGCAGGTCGGTAGCCACATGATCATCAGAACCGAGACACCGTTTAGAAACGGGCAGTCGTGCGCACAATCCTCTGAGGCTCGGAACGCTCAGCATCATCCTCAAGCTAGTCGCAGAGCACAAAGGCGTGAGGCCCAAAGACATCTTGCGCGGCATCTGACGCCGTTTACTAGCCTCATCAACCTGTCGATTGTCTTTGGCAACTCCTTAGTTGCGGAACCGCCATCACCGGCTTAGATTGGAGACTATGAACGAACTCATCTTCGACGTGAAGCAAGACCCCGACGGCGGCTTCGTCGCGGAGGCCTACGGCGAGAACATCTTTACCCAAGGCGACACTTGGGAGGAGTTGCGCGAGAACGTGCAGGATGCCGTTGAAGCGTTCTTCTTCGACTCCACCAAGCCAGCCGCGATCCGCCTGCACTTCGTTCGAGACGAGCTTCTTAGGAGCGCGTGAGACTTCCGCGTGACGTATACGGCACACACCTAGCCGCTCATCTGCGCAAGAACTGGGACTATCGCTACGTCCATCAGACTGGTAGCCACATCATCCTCGAAACTGACGTACCCGGTCCGCACCGCATCTCCGTTCCGGCTCATCGCCCTCTAAAAACAGGCACCTTCCGAGGAATCGTCGGAGCCGTCGCAGATCACAAACAGGTGACGGTCGAAGACATCTTGCGAGACCTATAGCACTGCGCGTGATGCGTCACCGCATCGCCGCCCACGATCAGGTATCTAACTCCATGGGATTGGAAGGCGGACAAAAGGTCTTTGTAGTCTTGGAACATCCGGCTTCAGCGCCCAGCCTTTAAAGCTATAGGCGGTTTGGATCATCTCTTCGGCCGCGTCCATGCGCTCCTGGGCAGGCCGACTTTGCCAGTAGCGGTATTCGTCAGCCTTCATCTCGTCCAGACTGCTATATCGACGCACAATCATGTCCATGCCTACTCAATCATGACATAGGACTGACGCCGTTACACTAGCCTCATCGCCGCCTCCTCCAACCCGACCCTCTTTCTCTCCGCCGGCGAGGCCAGCGGCGACCACTACGGCGCGCAGATTCTGGCCCAAATGCGCGCCCGTCTGCCCACGCTCACCGGCTTCGGCCTCGGCGGGTTGGAGATGGAGCGCGCCGGGCTCGACCGCGTCGTCCGAGCGGAGGAGGTCGCCGTCATGGGCATCACCGAGGTGCTTCGGCATATGCCGCGCATCTTCCGTGAGTACCGCCGCCTTGTCCGCGCGCTCGAACGCCGCCGCCCCGCCGCCGCCGTCCTGATCGACTTCCCCGACGT
>CAXTRY010000153.1:0-5390 GCA_964246805.1 uncultured Acidobacteriaceae bacterium | reverse complement strand
TGCTTGCCGCCCAGCATCTTGTCCTGTCCGTCAGGCCAATCCGTGGAAAGATTGTTGATGGGTTGATACGTGAATTTGAACTTCTTGCCGTTCACTTCGATCTCGCCGTCGGTCACGCACCCCTCCTGCGCGTAGAAGTCGTGATACTCGCTCCCGCTCACCAAATGGTATGTCGCAAACATTCGACGGACCTGTTGCGCCGTAAGAGCGACGCGGCTGGGGCACTTCTCCAAGAACGGAGCGTAGTCCGGAGGGATATGCTCAGGCTGGTAGCCGGGAAGCATATGTTGCTTGTTCACCGTGATCTTCGCACCCACCGGCAGCGGCTTCACGTGTGTGTATGAATGCGTTTGCATTGCGCCGAACAGAAGCAACAGGCGAACTACCATGCGACACCAGCCGCCTCGGTCTCATTCTTCTTCTGGAGCATCGGGTGCCGATAAACATCGCTCGGCTTCAGCTTGAGGGCACTCAGTAACGCGCTGACAAACCAATGCACCCGGTCGGCCTGAGCCTGTGTGGGGTTCTCATAAATTTCGTGATTCTTCAGCCCTAGAGCCCTGCCTACAACCTCGATGCCGATTGCGTCCGGGTTATAAGGATAGCGATCGGGATAGTTCTTCTTCCCCTCATACCTCCCGAGTGCCTTGTCGAACGGCACACCGCCAGCCTTGCTTGCCTTGAGCAACTCCGTATAAGCCGCCAGGTCTTCTTTGCTACAACTCAACTCCGCCAAACACCGCGACTTGATGGGAGCAACGTGCCAACATTGGTGCGTAATCGCCATCGTCTGATAAAGCGTGCCGTCCCTGTCCAGAAGGAAGTGGGCACCAACCCGCTTGCCGTTTGGGTTCTTATACTCCGCGAGTGTGCCGGCGGCGGTGCTACCACCCGTCTGGTGCATCACAATCGCGTGAATTTCCTTAAGCGGCCCCTGATCGATGCGGGGACAAATATCCACCTTCACCCATGGGTGGAGAATCAGCCCATCTATTACTTTTACTTTCAGCGGTAACTTCGACGCGTCGTCAGCCACAATCCCCTCAGCGTGCCAAAACAAGTACGATCAGATTACAGGAACGAACACCATGCCCATGCACAACCCCGCACACCCCGGCGAAGTCCTCAAAGAGCTCATGGGCGACGCCGAAGTGACCGCCTTCGCCGCCCGTCTCGGAGTCGACCGGACCACCCTCTCCCGCCTCCTCAACGGACGCGCCGGCGTCTTGGCCCTCAAGCTCGAAGCAGTCCTCCACACCTCGGCGGAATGTGGCTGCACCTACAGGCCCACCACGACCTCCGGCACGCCCACCTGCAAACGGCGAAGTCCGCCTAAGCCCGCGCAACAAGCCAGCCCGGACGGACTCTCAACTTACCCGAACCTAGACGCGGAACTTGCGCCGCGCCATGCCCACCGCGCCCGCCAGCCCTGTCGCCACCAGCAGCAGGCTGCCCGGCTCCGGCGTCGTCGCCGCGAAGTATCCCTCAATTTCTCCGCCGGGGTAGGTCGCGTCGTGAATGTTCGCATACGCGTTTCCGCTGTTCAGCGCGGCAAGCAGCGCCGTCTCCGAGCCGCCCCCGGTAAACGCGAACGTGCTGAGATCGACCGTCTCGGAATAGGTCCCTGAAGCCGCGCTCGGAAAACCCGCATAGGGCAGCACCACGGGCTCGTTGACGCCCACCGGCCCGCAGCAATGGATATGCGCTCCCGTCGCCGGACCGGCAAGTCCGCTGAACGTCGCGTTGATCGTAAGCAGATTGCCGGTCAGCGAAAGCGTCTCAAAGCCGGTCGCGGTCGAGGCGTTAGCCGGATTCTCGTTCGCCCCGCGAAGAGTCGCGCTGTAATTGATGGTTGCCGCAAACGCGGGAGCCGCCACAAAGGCGGCCAGCAAAGCGAACGTAGATAGGTTGAGTTTATTTGGCAACGCAATTCCTCCTGGAAAGTGAATCTCCCGAAGCATACTCGCCGTCATCACCGATGGCGATCAATTCTTGCCCTCACGATGGCGCGGCTCCGCTGGAATATTGATGTAATGAAATATAGGGTCGGGTATGGCGGCACGGCATTCGCCCGCAGGCCGTGCTATACACACTCATGCCCTTCTTTCCTGCCCGCTCCGCGCTCCGCGCCCTTGCTTTCCTCTGCTTCGCGCCCTTGGCCGCCCAGACCACCCAGACCCTCCTTGCCACGCCCGCGACCGTCGCCTGGGGCTACTACTGGGCGCGCGCCAAGCCCGCTCTCACCGTCCACACCGGCGACACGGTCGTCATGCAGACCCTCTCCACCTGCGGCTCCCCGGAACGCCTCGAAGCCGAGGGCGTCAAGCCCGCCGACATCCCCGCCTACTCCGCGGCTATCTATAAAGAGGGCGCGGTCGCCGACAAAGGCCCCGGCGGCCACATCCTCACCGGTCCCGTCGCCATCGCCGAGGCCGAGCCCGGCGACACCCTCGAAGTCCGCATCCGGAAGATCACCATCGACGCGCCCTTCGCCTGCAACGGCTTCGGCCCCGGCCGCGGCTTCCTGCCGGACGACTTCCCCTACGGCCGCACCAGGATCATCCCGCTCGACCGGGCATCCATGACGGCACAGTTCGCTCCCGGCGTCGCTATCCCGCTGCACCCCTTCTTCGGCAGCATGGGCATCGCGCCGCCCGAGGGCGCGGGCAAGTACAACTCCGCCCCGCCCTGGATGCACGCCGGCAACATGGACAACCACGAGCTCGTCGCCGGGACGACCCTTTTCATCCCCGTCCACGCCAAAGGCGCGCTCTTCGAAGCCGGCGACGGCCACGCCAACCAGGGCAACGGCGAGGTCGACATCACCGCGCTCGAAACCTACCTAACCGGCACCTTCCAGTTCATCGTCCACAAGGGCTCGCTCGCTGACCCCCATCGCCTCCTTTGGCCGCGCGCCGAGACCCCCACCCACTACATCGCCATGGGCTTCCACGAAGACCTGAAGACCGCCACCGAGATGGCCATCCGCAACATGATCGAGTTCCTAAGCGAGCAAATCCCCGACCATCCGAAGCTCTCCCGCGAAGACAGCTACGCTCTGATCTCCGTCGCCTGCGATGTCGACATCACGCAGCTTGTCGACACCAAATCCGGCGTCCACGTCATGTGCCCGAAAAACATCTTCACGGGGACTAAATGATCCGCGTTCGTGCACAATTCTGCAAATCGCAGTCAACCTTAAGCCTTTATGAATGAATAATTTCCGCAACTTCGTACAAAGCTGTGTGTCTAATCGAATGTGTGGCCGGACAGGGCATTGAAGTCCGGCACGCAGGCCTCATCCTCCACGCAGCCCGCAGCAGCCAAGCCGTACCGGGTAAGCGAAGAAGAGACGAGGCAAGGCCGCCCGTATGAACATCGCATCCACTCTCCAGACGACACTTCTCCACATCACGCCGAAGAAGACCCTCGTTGCGGCCCTGCTCGGCGCAACCCTGATGTTCGCTCCCGGCCTCCAACCCGCCGCCCATGCCCGCGTCTTCTTCTCCGTCGGTATCGCGCCGCCCGCCATCCCCGTTTATGAGCAGCCGCTCTGCCCCGGCGATGGCTACATCTGGACCCCCGGCTACTGGGCCTGGACCGACGACGGCTACCAGTGGGTCGATGGTGCCTGGGTTACCGCTCCCTACGCCGGCGCGCTCTGGACCCCCGGCTACTGGGGCTATAACGACGGCGCGTACCTGTGGAACGCGGGCTACTGGGGCCGCGAGGTCGGCTACTATGGCGGCATCAACTACGGCTTCGGCTACTTCGGCACCGGCTTCTACGGCGGATACTGGGGTGGCGACCGCTTCTTCTATAACCGCGCCTACAACCGCTTCGACCGCGGCTTCCGCGGCGAGTTCTACGACCGCCGCGAAGCCGGTTTCGATGGCCGTCCCGGCGGCGCGGCCTTCGCCCGCAACGACGGCGGCTTCCATGGAAATCGCGACAGCTTCGCTGGCAATCGCTCTCTTCAAAACGATCATCGCGAGGCCTTCAACGACAATCAGCCGCGCCTGGGTGATTTCGGCCGGCAACGCAATTTCAACGGACAGCAGAACAACGGTACTCCGTACCCGCGGAGCGACTCCCGTCAAGGCTTTCAGGTGGGCCAAAACACCCGCGAAGCCAACCAGCTTCAGCAAACGTACAACCAGCCCCGCCCGGTCACCAGCCAGGCACCAAACCCGACTTACGGCAATCGCGGATACCAGACCTCTTACGAAAACCGCACGGTCGCTAACCCGCAACCGTACCGCCCCGCTCCCAGTCAGAACTTCGGCGGCTACCAGGGTAGTCCCCAAAGCAACGCTATCCGCTCTAACAGCACGCCCACGGTCGCCGGCTATGGCGGAGGACGCGGCTACCAGGCACCCGCCGCACCGCAACAAAGTGCGGGCAACTTCCACGGCAACGCTCCGTCCACCACCGATCGCGGCAGCAACCAGGGCGGTGGCTTTCACGGCGGCGATCGCGGAAACCGCCGCTAACGAAACGTCCACCGGGTGCCCCATCCTCGCCGCAGTTTCATTGCGGCAGGGTGGGGTTCTTCGTCTACCGGCGCGCCAACCCCACCACCATCCCCGCAATCTCTTCCACCGCATGAGGATGCGCCAATCCCTGAGCCGCCCGCCCCATAGCCGCACACCGCTCCGGCTCCCGCAGCAAGGCCGTCAAATCCCGCAACAGCACCGCCGCCAACTCCGCATCGCTCCCCTGCACCCGCAACTCCGCCGCGCTCCCCGCCACAAACGCCTCGGCATTCTTCGTCTGGTGATCATCCGCCGCGCCCGGAAACGGCACCAGCACCGCCGCTCGTCCCGCCGCCGCCAGTTCCGCCACCGTACTCGCCCCGCTCCGGCAAAGGAGCAGCGTCGCCTCCGCAAACCGCGCGGGCATATCGTCGAGATACTCCTCCACCCGCCACCGCGAAGCCTCCGCGCCACTCGCCGCATAAGCCGTCCGCGTCTTCTCGGCATGACGCGCCCCCGCCTGATGCAGCACCGTCAACCCGGGCACGGCGTCCAGCAGCCGCTTCACCATCAAGGGCATCGCCGCGTTGAAGACCCGCGCCCCCTGGCTCCCCCCAAATACCAGCAGCCTCGGCGCATCTGTAACCGCCACCGGCGCAACTCCGAAGAACTCCGCCCTCACCGGAATCCCCGTCACCTTTCCTCCGCGAAAGTACCTGAGCGTCGGCTCGAAGTTCACCGCCGCCGCGCTCACAAACCGCCCTACAAGCCGGTTCGCCAGCCCCGGCACCGCATTCGGCTCAAACGCCAGCGTCGGCACCCGCAGCAAGATCGCCGCCATCATTGCCGGCCCCGACGCATACCCCCCAACCCCCACCACGACATCCGGACCAAAGCTCCGCAGCAACCCCACAC
>CAXTRY010000152.1:0-5431 GCA_964246805.1 uncultured Acidobacteriaceae bacterium | reverse complement strand
CCTCCAGCAGCGTCTTCACCGGATAGACGTTCACCCCCGCCACCACCGCCGCCTCCCGCGCGTTGCTCGCCGGAATAATCAGGTTCGGAATGCCCTGCGTCCGCGCCGCCACCGCGATCGGCAGCATCCCCTGCACCGCCCGCAGGCTGCCGTCGAGCCCCAGTTCGCCGACCAGCAGAAAGTCCCCAAGATCTTTGTTGTGCAGCGCGCCATACGCGCCCAGGATGCCGATGGCGATGGGCAGGTCGAACCCCGACCCCTCTTTCTTCAGATCCGCCGGAGCCAGATTGATCGTGATCCGCGTCGGCGGAATGTCGAACCCGGAGTTCTTGATCGCCGACCGCACCCGGTCCCGGCTCTCCCGCACCGCCGCGTCCGGCAGCCCCACCGTGTGGAACTCCTCCGCGTTCAGCTTCACGCCCGAGTAGTCCACCTCCACATCGATAATGTTCGCGTCAATCCCGTAGACCGCCGCGCTGCGTACCTTGAAAAGCATGAAGAGCCCGATCGATCCTGTAAGGCGGAATGACGCCAAGTGTAGCATCCCCGCAAGATCGCAAAATACAGGTCACACAGACCGTTCCATCTTCCTTCGCTATCGAGTACAGTGATTTCGTAGCGCAAACTTGATATATCCAACGCTCCATGCCTCCCGCCGCCCGCATCACCGACATGCACACGTGCCCCGAGGCCACTCCTGAGCCTCACGTCGGCGGCCCGGTTATCTCCGGTTCACCCAATGTCTTCATCAACGGTCTGCCCGCCGCCCGTGTTGGCGATCCCCTAACCTGCGTTGGCCCGCCAGACCTAATCGCCAAAGGGTCGACCGGAGTCTTCATCAATGGTCTACCCGCAGCGCGGATGGGCGACCTCACCGCCCATGGCGGCGTTATTATCGGCGGTTCGCCGAACGTCATCATCGGAGAAATCGGCTCTCCTTCGCCTGGATTTGCGGGTATCGGTGGCGTCATGGCGGGCACGGTGATGAGCGGTGCCGTAGCGGACGCGCTCGCGCACCAAGGAAAGCTCACTCACCATTCCCATGCTCACGCGCCCTGTACTGGCAAGGGAATGGCGACTCCGGCGAATCAAAAAGAATTCGCCCACGACATGAAGACGCTTCAAAAAGATTGGCATAAACTCACACCGGATGAGCGGACAGCTTACATGGAAACTGCCGTCAACAAGCAGTTGACCAAAAGCAGTGTCCCGTCTGTGGGCGTGGTCTCGGCAAACTACCTATCTCCGTCAACGAATGGTCAGATGAACTTTTCTAAATGGAACCTGGATATGAATCCAGCGTTACTCAATTCAACGCAACTAAGCGACCGGCAAACCGCCAATTTAGGCAACACCTTATTTCATGAAAGTAGGCATGGTGAGCAATGGTACTTGATTGCCAGAAATGAAGCCGGTAGCGGAAAAGACGCATCTGCGATAACAGCATCGACAGGGATGCCAATCGCAGTGAGCAGATCAGCCGCGGCTCATCCTCTATCGGGTAAAGACGTGCTGCATCCATGCTCCCAGCAAATGCATGACAGCGTATACGGAAAGGGAGCCGTAGCGCGCAATGCTACGCTAAACAACCTGCCTAAGCTAACAGACAGCTACAATAGAGCGTTGGCCGCAAACAACAAATTACAGGCAGACCCATCAGCGACTGCGGCACAGCGGCATGCCGCTTACGAGAGCGCAACCAAAGCCCTGAAAGAGTACCAAGCCGGATATGATCAGTATAGAGCTTTACCAGAAGAGGCAGACGCCTGGCGTGCGGGAGATGGCGTAGGAAAGCTACTTGGCCAATAAAGGCATAACGATCGCGGCCGCGGTGGGAGTGGCTCTACTGCTGTCGGTGAGTGTAACTAGAGGTAGAGGAACAAAGATGCTTAACATAGAGAGTATCGCGGTGTCCCTCGTGAACAGAGAGGCTACTGTTACCAGCGTAGCTAGGATAATAGGGCATCTTGGCGCGAGGCTCGGAGCCGAATACCCTGTAGACACAGGTTCAAGCACTATAGAGGCTTCCATCGGTGTACGTAATAGGGCCACGGCCGATGCTGCTCCGGAATACGTCCAACTATATTGGAAGCCTCCTCAAACCCAAACCCTGGCTCAAGCAGTTCCTTCATGCAAGCACTGGCATCTGACGCCAACAAATCCGGGAGCCAACCCATATCACTACTCTTGTCGCTTCACAGGTTCGAGTGCCGATATCGACATCATGCTTGTATCCGATCTCACCCACGAGATTTCCGATCCAATGGCTCGTGTAGTTGCCTTACTGATACAGCGGAACTTGATGAAATGAGATGGGTTGTACTTAGCTTATTGCTGAACATTTCTATATATTCCTCTGCTTGTCGGCTTAACAATAGTCGGCAGGTATCGGATAAACCATATAATTACGACAGCAGCGCCGATTCAGACCAAAACGGCAAACAGCGTTTACAAACAACATCTGATCGAATGAAACGAATGTTTGACATCGAAATGATTGCTGAAGCGCTCATGAGCAAGCAAGTTACCGTGAACACTCTGGCACCTAGACTTGGAGTGATTCAGAAGAAGGGACTGGAAGACTATAGAATCAAATCATCAGATCCCGACATTATAGAAATAGCGGTAGGCATCCCCGAAGGCGGTAACGCGAAAAGCGCTCCGGAGTTCGTACAACTCAATTTCACACCGGAGAGCCATGTCTCAGTTACGCGGATCGTGCCTCATTGCGCGGAGTGGAAGATCGTAGCGACCGCTCCAGGCGCATCTCCCTATCTCTATGCTTGCCGTTATGAAGCTTCAACCTCTTCTTTGGAAGTGCAGTTCTTTGCCGCCTACAATCACAATATGCATGATCTAAACGCACATCTTGTCAAACTGCTCATAAGACGCACTGAATGGTGACAACTGCTGCGAAGCGCCGGACCAGCTTACAATAGAGTTCGATGACGACTGCGTCGCAAAAGCACTCTAAATAACGAAGGTCCCGGCCTCTTACGTTTACCCCCCGCTCATCAGGCATCAGGGAACTACAATCGTCTCGTGAACACCAGCCTCTTTGAGCTCTTCAAGATCGGCATCGGCCCCTCAAGCTCCCATACCGTGGGGCCCATGCGCGCCGCCTTGCGCTTCGTCGAGCATCTACGCGCAGCCAGTCTGCTGCAAGATACCAACCGCGTCCAGGCCGACCTCTACGGCTCGCTTGCCCTCACCGGCATTGGCCACGCTACCGACACCGCCGTCCTCCTCGGCCTGCTCGGCGAAGCCCCCGCCACCGTCGACACCACCCTCACCGCTGGCCGCCTCGACCGTATCCGTCAAACCGGCCAGATCGATCTCGGCGGCACCATCGCAATCCCGTTCGATCCCGACACCGACCTCCGCTTCCACCACGACCGGATGTACCCTCCACCCGGCACCCCTACCCATCCTAATGGCATCAGCTTCTCCGCTTTCGACGCCATCGGCACCCTCCTCGCCCAAGACACCTTCTACTCCGTAGGCGGAGGCTTCATCCTCTCCGCCGAAGAGTTCGCCGCGCAATCCGACAGCACACTTGTATCCCCGAGAACCGTCCCCTTTCCCTTCCGCTCCGCCGAGCAGCTCCTCGCCCTTGCCGAAACCCATCACCTCACCATCGCCCAATTTGTCCTGGCCAATGAGTGCGCCCTGCTCGCCGACCCCACGCTTCTCATCGCCCGCCCCAGCCTCCCCGACATCGGCACCCTTGAAACCCGCGTCAAGGCAAGCATCCTCGCCCTTTGGCAGACCATGCAAGCGTCCGCAGCCAGAGGCATTGCTACCGAAGGCACCCTCCCCGGAGGCCTCAACGTCCGACGCCGCGCGCATCGCCTCGCCGCCCGCCTAGAATCCCTATCCGCGCCCGACCCCCTAGCCGCCCTCGACTGGGTTACCGTCTACGCCATGGCCGTCAACGAAGAAAACGCGGCCGGCGGTCGCGTCGTCACCGCCCCCACCAACGGAGCCGCCGGCGTCATCCCCGCCATCGCCCTCTACTACTTGCGCTTTATAGACGGCTCAAATAACGAGGGACTGCTGCGCTTCTTCCTCACCGCCGCCGCCATCGGCATCCTCTACAAAGAAAACGCCAGCATCTCCGGCGCCGAGGTCGGCTGCCAGGGCGAGGTCGGCGTCGCCTGCTCCATGGCCGCCGGGGGCCTCGTCGCCGCGCTCAACGGCACCAACGCCCAGGTCGAGCACGCCGCCGAGATCGCCATGGAGCACAACCTTGGCATGACCTGCGATCCCATCGGCGGCCTCGTCCAGATCCCCTGCATCGAGCGCAACGGCATGGGCGCAGTCAAAGCCATCAACGCCGCCCGCATGGCCATGCACGAGACCGAAGGCCACAAACTCTCCCTCGACCAGGTCATCGCCACCATGTACCAGACCGGCCTCGACATGCAATCCCGCTACAAGGAAACCAGCCTCGCCGGCCTGGCCCTGAACATTATCGAGTGCTGAGCAAGAGTTCGCTGAAGCTTCTAAAGTCCGATTAAGTCCTCCTGCTCCAGCCTTTGCTGCCGTATGCTGCTGGCATGGCGACTACAATCGTTCGTCCATCCGATCCCCAGTTGCAAAGGGCCATTCGCCTCGCCCTGGTATTCGCCGCCGTCAAGCTGCTGCTGCACGTAGCCGCCAATCTCTGGGAGGCACACATCGGCTGGGGATACTTCCGCGACGAGTTCTACTACATCGCCTGCGGGCGGCATCTCGCATGGGGGTACGTCGACCACGGTCCGCTAGTCGCCGTACAAGCCCGCGCCTCCGAGCTGCTCTTCGGCAGGTCCTTAGCCGGTCTGCGCCTGCTTGCCGCCGCCGCCGGAGCCGCGCGCGTATTCCTGACCGGTATCCTTTGCTGGTCGCTGGGAGGCCGCCGCCCCGCGCAGGGATTGGCCATGCTCTCCGTCCTGCTTGCGCCCATGTATCTCGGCACCGACAGCGTGCTCGCCATGAACTCCTTCGAGTCACTCTTCTGGATGCTCTGCCTGCTCGTGCTGCTCCTGATCGAGCGCGGCGGCTCGCATCGTCTTTGGCTGCTCTTCGGCCTGGCCGCCGGTCTGGGTCTGCTCAACAAACCGTCGATGACGTTCTTCCTCGTGGCCTTGCTTGCCGCGCTTCTGCTCACTCCGCGGCGACACCTGCTCGCCAATCGCTGGGCCATCGTGGGTGTCGTGTTGATGCTGATGATCGTCGCACCCTATCTGCTCTGGCAGATGCGGCATCAATGGCCAACGCTTGAGTTCCTGCAAAACGGCCGTGCCGAGCACAAGAACATCGCGCTCGCTCCCGGTGCCTTCCTACTCCAGCAAATCCTCACCATGGGTCCGCTCAACGCCGTCGTCTGGATCGCGGGCCTCGTCTCCCTGCTGCGAAGAAAAAACCGGCGCTGGCTTGGCCTCACCTATCT
>CAXTRY010000151.1:0-5439 GCA_964246805.1 uncultured Acidobacteriaceae bacterium | reverse complement strand
CCGGAGGGGTTGTGCCGGGGAGGTAACCATGGGATCGTTAGGTTGAGACTAGGTTGTAGCTTGTTGATCCTCACTCTACTTGAAATGTTTTCGCGATGCGCCATGTATGGGTAATTCCTTTAGGGCAAATAGGAGAAAGTTCAGGAGATGAGCGGAGACTCGACGCCTGGAGGTGAAAAGCCTGTATTCTTAGGCGCAATGAAAGTTCTTGTGATTGACATCGGCGGCACGAATATCAAGGTTGCGTCCACGGATAGAACCATCCCGGTGAAGATTCCTTCAGGGCCGGGGTTGACCGCGCGGCAGATGGTGGAGGATGTGCTGCGGGCGGCGGCGGGGTGGGAGTACGACTGCATCTCGATCGGGTACCCGGGGCCGGTGAATCACGATGCGCCGAAGAAGGAGCCGCACAATCTAGGGCCGGGCTGGACGGACTTCGATTATGCGGGAGCGTTCGGGAAGCCGTACCGGTTCATCAACGACGCGGCGATGCAGGCGCTTGGGGGATATAAGGGTGGGCGGATGCTGTTTCTGGGTACGGGCACGGGGCTGGGGTCGGCGATGATCTTCGACGGGATGGTGGTACCCCTGGAACTGGCGCATCTTCCGTATAAGAAGGGGAAGACGTATGAGGAGTACATCGGGCTAGTGGGGCTGGAGGCACGGGGCAAGACGAAGTGGCGGAAGAGTGTGCTGGACGTCCTCAACCGGTTGCAGGCGGCGAGGGTGTGCGATTACGTGCTGCTGGGCGGGGGAAACGCTAAGTTGATGAGGGACTTGCCGGCGGGAGTGATCCTGGGGGCGAACTCCAATGCAATCGAGGGTGGGTTGAAGTTGTGGGAGAAGAGGGAGACGGGGCTGACGGAGGTGGAGGGGGCTGCCGCTCGCGCCGGCAAGAAGACGGCGGGGAAGAAGGCCGCGAAGAAGATGGAGGCGAAGCGGGTTGGCTAACCGGTATGGGGAGGCGGCGATCCAGGCGGCTCGGGCGGAAGCAGCGTACCAGAGCCACCCGGCGGAGCGATGGGCCGAGGTGATTGGGCGGCTGTATCCGACGAGCGAGACGGCGCGGCGGAAGGCGGTGCCGCGAATGGCTTTTTTGAGTTTGTGCGAAGCGGGGCTGGTAAAGGGGATTCCGGCCGGATCGTATGGGGCTTCGCATAAGGAGAGGGACAAAGTGTTGCTGGCGGTGTCGTTGTTGCGGGCGGGAGAGCAGAAAACTGTCAATGGGTTATGGGCGGCGGCGACTGATGGGGATCAGACGACAGCTCATGCGGGGCAGATGGATGTGGTGTTGGCGCTTTGGAAGAACGGGATGATTGCGGGATAGCTTTGCATGGCAGAGAGGTCGGTCAGAGCAAAGCGTCTGTCGTGGCGAGAGAAGATGGCCTGGATGCCGGTGGGTTTTTATGTGAGATCGACGGCGAGTTATAAATTAAATGATCTTTGTTTGAAGAAGGGCAGGTTAGGGTTGCCTAGCTCTCTTAGCGGGTTTTGCAGATAACAATAAAAGCTCCTCTTTTTCCAAATAGATATGGATCATGTTAGACAACACCAACTGAGAGACAACCATCTTCCGGATTTTATGTTCTATGTTCTGCATGTAATGTAAACACAGCCTGACGAGTTGAAGGGTCGCAGGCTTACCCAAACGCAATCCATACCGCATTCAACGAGAGAGTTCTCGTTAGGTGAGTTACGCCCGGAGGTTGTCCTCTTGTCTCAATATGCTCTCAAATCTCTTCTATGCTCTACCGAATCCGTGAATGCGGAACAGCTGGAAACAGACCGTAAACTACTTGCATTCGACCGGATCGTAAATAGGATTAGCCGCCGAGGTTTTTTCGGTACGATGCTGGGGGCTACGGCCGCAATGACGGTATCGGGAACTCGGAACGCATACGGACAAAGCGGGTCCGTGCCTCCGGTGACGGATGTGCTGAACTTTGCGCTGAATCTAGAATATCTCGAAGCCAATTTTTATCTTTATGCGACGACAGGTTCCGGGCTGAGCGGCACGTTGAATGGTTCGGGCGTGGCCGTGCAGGGTGCTCCGTCGAAATTAGCGCTCGATGCGAGCACGATGGCGGTCGCGCAGGCGCTAGCCCAGGATGAGGTGAACCATATCGCCGATTTACGGACGGCAATCACGTCTTTCGGCGGCACACCGATCGCGCAACCGCTGATCAATCTTTCAGCGAACGGAGCAATTACGACACAGGCGCAGTTCCTGGCGGCGGCGCGGCAATTTACGGCGCTGGGGGGATCGGCCTACATCGGGTCGGCTCAGTTTCTAGTGTCGAACGTGACGGCGCTGAATACGGCGGCGCAGATTCTGGGCGCGGAAGGCCAACACGCGGGTGCCGTGGACTACTTATGCGTGACACAGAACGTCATCAGCCCGGCGATCGACGCGCAGGATGTTCCGCCGAGCGCGACGAACTACTTTACGGTGAGCACCGGCAATGCGCTGGCACCGGCGCGGACCACTTCGCAAGCTTTGGGCGTGGTGTACGCGGTGTCGAACGCGACGACGACCAACCCGGCGACGGGGATCGGGATGGGCGGGTTCTTCCCGAATGGCGTGAATGGGAACATCAAGACGACGTAACTGTCCTTGCCGGCGTTCTCATATTACGAATGCCATTTCTAACAGCTTGAACTCTTCGCCAGGAGGCGATTTATGTCAGTAGACGTTTCCAATATTTCAAGTCGTACAACCGGCGTGATTGCCGGGTTGGGCCGTCGTCGGTTTCTTACCACGGGCGTGGCTGCCGTGGGCGGGGCCGCCGGGGCCAGTCTGTTGACGGGATGCAGTAACGATGGGCCGATTACGTTGCCCACTATCGGCCCTTCGGTGCTCGATATACTTAATTTCGCACTCAATCTGGAGTACCTCGAGGCTAGCTTCTACCTGTATGTAACGTCGGGCAGCGGGCTCTCCGCGGCGGACATGGGGAGCAACCCGGGAACGGTCACGGGGGGCGCGCAGGTGACGTTCAGCAACCCCGTCGTGGCGAGCGCAGCCAACCAACTGGCGACCGATGAACGGGAGCACGTCGAGTTTCTGCGGGCGACGATTACGGCGATCGGAGGAACCCCGGTATCGATGCCGAACATCAATCTGGCGGCGGGCGGCCCGGTGAACTCCGATGCTACATTTCTGGCGGCGGCCCGGCAGTTCGAAGGCGTGGGCGTAAGCGCCTACATCGGCGGGGCGCAGTATTTAGTGTCGAGCACACAAGCGTTGACCTATGCGGCACAAATTACGCATGTAGAGGCGCAGCACCATGGGCTGTTGCGGGAGCTATGCATCGCGCTGGGAGTGACATCCCCGGCGGCCGACAGTCAGGATCAGCCGCCGGCGAATAGCCAAGTGTTCAATACAAGCACCACAACGGGGTTGAATCCGCTGCGTACCACATCGCAGGTACTACAGATCGTCTATGGTGCCGCGGGCATGATCGGTGTCGCCAAGGGCGGGTTCTTTCCCAACGGACTGAATGGAGCGATTGCGATCAGCTAGCTACTAGCCGGCCCTGTCCGGCGCGTTGATATGGTTCGACCGCGCCGGGCTTCCCTTGAGAGATCGGTCAATCCGCTGGAGCGATTTGCCCGGCAAAGGAGTAACTATGAATTTCGCATTTCGACGTAATTTACTTCCGCTTCTGTCTGTCACCCTGGCCGCAACGGCGCATGGACAGTTTTACAAGCTGCATGGCGGTACGATTTCGGCTGGGTACACAGGGCAGTTTACGACGCAGTTGACGGCGAATCCCAGCACGGGTAACGCTCTTGTGGGGACGCCGAATGGTGGTGTGTTGAATGAGACGGTGAGCGGGCAGCAGCAGCAGACGCCCGATACGGGAGGGTTGCTGCTTTCTGTGTCCGAGCATCCTGTGCCATGGGCTGGGGTAGAGATCAACTATGGTTACTTCCGGTCGTCGGAGGTGTATGCGTTCAATTATTCGAGCGCGGCGGCACAGCAGGTCAAGCACTTGACGGTAACGACGAACGAAGCGACGGCGGCCTACGAGTTTCACCCGCCGCATATTCCGTTGCAGCCGTTTGTCAATATCGGCGGAGGCGCGATAAGCTTTATTCCGCAGCTTGCGTCGAACCAGTGGCGCGCGACGGGGCTGGTGGAGACGGGGCTCGACGTACCGCTGCCGAATAAGCATATTGCAATCCGGATCGAGGGACGGGCGTTGATTTATCGCGCGCCGAATTTCAACCAGACGGCACTGAGTACACGCAGCTGGAGGGTGACGAGCGAACCGGTGGCGGGGTTGGTGTATCGCTTTTGAGCTGAGTTTTAGTGAAGTATTCAAAAGGTCCGGCCGCCATATGGCGCCGGACTTTTTTGCGAGCCGGGGTGTATGCGGGATGCGCCTATGGGCTGCCACGCCGAGGAATAATCAGGCAAAGAGACGATTATTCACCCGCGGGTCGCAGATGGGACGGTTCGGTAAGCAGGCAGAGTAATTCGTCTCCGGGTGGAGCGGATTGCAAACGCAATCTCTTCCGGGATTGACCATCGGAGAGTGGCGTACAACGCGGATGGCTCGCGAATCGGCGAATAGTTACGGCGTAAACCTAGGAGAGTGTCAACCGTCTATTCGATATGCATTTTTTCAGTGGGATTGTGTGCGCGGGTCTGGTGTGTGGGGGTGCGCTGTGGGCGCAGCATCCTGTATTGCAAACGAGTCCGGCTACCGCGCAGCAGCAGCCGGCGGTACAACAGACACCGACGCAACAGAAACCGGCGCAGCAGACGCCGGCCCAGCAGGGTGCTCCCGCGGGAGCGACGACTACCTTATCCGTGGACGCGAAGCTGGTGAATCTGCCGGTGGTGGTGCGGGACAACAAGGGGGCGCTGGCCCAGAACCTGACGAAGGGGGATTTCTCACTTCAGGCGGATGGAAGGCCGCAGACGATCCGGTATTTCGACCTGGATGCGAACCTGCCGTTGACGCTGGGGCTGCTGGTGGATACGAGCCAGAGTCAGCGCGGGGTGATCGATGACGAGCGGGCGGCGAGCCAGACGTTTCTGGATGGGATGCTGACGGGGGTAAAGGATCAGGCATTCGTGCTGCAGTTTGCGCGGGAGGTGGAGCTGTTGCAGGATGTGACGGGGTCGAAGCCGAAGCTGCAGGCGGCGTTGAAGGAGCTAGACACACCTCCGCCAAGTGGGCGGGACGCGGGCGTTGTGGATCCGGACGACACGGGAGACAACAACCGGAAGAGAAGCGCGCGGGGTGGGACGGCTCTGTACGACGCGGTGTTTCTGGCGTCGGATGAGGTGATGCGGAAGCAGACGGGGCGGAAGGCGCTGATTCTGCTGACGGATGGCAATGACCGGAACAGCCGCGAGACGCTGACAAAGGCGATCGAGACGGCGCAGCGGGGGGATACGATCGTGTACGCGATCTACTTTAAGGG
>CAXTRY010000150.1:0-5464 GCA_964246805.1 uncultured Acidobacteriaceae bacterium | reverse complement strand
AGCCATTGATGGAAGCTCGGCGACGAAGCATCCTGCTGCGCCTTTAGCAAGGCATCAAGTGCCGTCTGCTGTGCGTCGGACGGCTGAAAGTTGATCGACAAGCCAGTCAGCGGAAGCGCTCCACCGAGCCGCCCCTGGTCTACCGCGTTACGCAAGCGGGGCGAGACGCTGTTCGCCTTTGCCACCATCTCCGCACTGGAAACTGCCGTGCGGATACGATTGGCAACCTGCGAGTAGCCGGGAAGCGAACCCACCGTAACGGCAGTCAATAACATAACCATCGAACGAACAAACGAGCGGGCGAACGAACAAGCGGGCGAGAGACGGCGCATGGGTCTAATCCTGTAGTTTCATTAAATCTGCCGAGTTGCCGGTAATCACGCAACGCGGTGCCGTCAAGCGAGCGCACAAGGTTGTACAAGCCTTCGGTTGATTCCTTAGACCAACGGTACCGGAAAAAGTTGTTACTTATCTCGAATGGCAGATGCTTGATTTTGATAACAGATCAGAAAGGAACGGCCGGACATAACGGCGGTGCATTTCGCCCGAATTTTCGTGTCGATCCGATAAGGGGACCCGACATAGTCAAGCGCCCGCCGCGCACGATTGATCCACAGATTTGATCCACGTCATGCGTCCAAATAGGAAGCCTCACGCAAGATGCAGTGAAGCCGCGGAAGATTCGCGCCACCGGAGCCGGGCCGTTCCGGTATGGTTAACTTTGTCTCTGGAGGCTCGTTTGCGCGGTCTGTCTTGCTGGTTGGCAACACTTCTATCTGTTTCGCTTTGCGGGCTAGCCTCTGCCCAGGACCTTGCCAGTTTTGAGAAACGTACCACGGTCAAGGTGCTTCCGAACGGCTTGACGCTGCTCGTCTGCGAACGTCCCGAAGCGCCCGTCTTCTCCTTCTTCACTGAAGTCGATGCCGGTTCGGCCGACGACCCACAAGGCGACAGCGGCCTCGCCCACATGTTCGAGCACATGGCCTTCAAGGGTTCCACCGAAGTGGGCACCACCAACTACCCCGCTGAAAAACTCGCCCTGGCAAACGTCGAGACCACCTATGCCGCCTATGACGGCGAGTTCCGCAAGCGCGTCGGCCAGGACGCCGCCAAACTGGCCACGCTCAAAAAAGCCTTTGAAGACGCACAGGCGGACGCCCAGAAGTATGTCATTCCCAACCAGTTCTCCGAGATTGCCGAGCAGAACGGCGCGGTCGGTATCAACGCCTCCACCTCGGAAGACTCGACCCAATACTTCTGGTCCATGCCGTCCAACCGTCTCGAACTCTGGGCGTATCTTGAAAGCCAGCGCATCGCCCATCCCGTGCTGCGCGAGTTTTATAAAGAGCGCGATGTCGTCCAGGAAGAGCGCCGGATGCGTATCGACTCCTCCCCGACCGGTCGCATGGTGGAGCAGTTCCTCGCCGCCGCCTATGTCGCCCACCCCTACGGTCGCTCCGGCGTCGGCTGGGAGAGCGAGATCTCGCAGGTAACCGCGACCGAAGCCGAAGCCTTTCACCGGAAGTATTATGTCCCCGCGAATATCGTCATCGCGGTCGTGGGCGACGTAAAGGCAGCCACCGCCATGCCGCTGCTTGAAAGATACTTCGCTCCCATTCCCGCCGGCCCCAAGCCCGAGCCGATGACCACCGTCGAGCCGCCTCAGCGCTCCGAGCGCACGGTCACGCTTCACGACGCCGCGCAGCCCTTTTATATTGAGGGCTACCACAAGCCCGACTACCGCGACCCCGACGACGCCGTCTACGATGCCATTACCGACATCTTTTCGAACGGCCGTACCGCGCGGCTCTATCGTTCGCTCGTCCGCGATCAGCGCATCGCCCAGACCGCGGCCGGTTTCAGCGGTTTTCCCGGTGAGAAGTTCCCGGGAATGTTCGCCGTCTATGCCGTTCCGCTGCCCGGCCACACCGATGACGAGATGCGTATCGCGATTGAAAAAGAACTCGACCGCCTCAAGACCGAGGATGTCTCGGACGCGGAGCTCGACCGCTTCCGCACTCGGGCTAAAGCGGACCTCCTTCGGGGCTTGGGCGATAATGACGGCCTGGCCCACTCGCTGGCCGAGTATCAGCTGCGCTTCGGCGACTGGAGGCAGATGTTCCGCGAACTCGACAAGATCGATAAGGTCACCAAAGCCGATATCCGCCGCGTAGCCAATAAGACCTTCGCCGAAGGCAACCGCACCACGGCACGCATTGAGACGGTGGTTGCCGCCGCGCCCGTTACACCGGGCACGGGAGGTGCAAAATGACCAATCTCCTTCGCAACATTGCGACTTGTGCCGCTCTTGCCTCTACTCTCCATGGGCAAGAGGCTACATCTCCCCAGCCTTGGAAAGACATTCCAGTGCCCCCGCTCCACGCTTTCCATCCGGTGCAGCCCAAGCGGATTACGCTTACGAACGGCCTGGTTATTCTCCTGGAGGAAGACCACGAGCTGCCCTTCATCTCCGGCCGCATCCTCATCCGCGGGGGTAGCCGGGACGAACCCGCCGCGAAGGCCGGACTCGTCTCGCTGTATGGCGGCACCTGGCGCACCAGCGGCACCTTGGGCGTCAGCGGCGATGTCCTGGACGACCAGCTCGACGCCAAAGCCGCTACGGTGGAAACTACGGGGGGCCTAGCCACGACCTCCGTCAGTTGGTCCAGCCTCAAGAGCGACTTCGACCAAGTCTTCGCCACAGCCCTCGACCTCCTCCTGCGTCCCGACTTCAAGCAGGACAAACTCGCTCTCGCCAAGCGCCGCTCGGAGGCCGGCATCGCGCGCCGCAATGACGACGGCAGCGCTATCGCCGGGCGCGAGGCTACCAAGCTCGTCTACGGTGCCGCCAGCCCCTATGGTCGTACCAGCGAATACGCTACGCTCGAGGCGGTCTCGCTCGACGATCTCAAAGCCTGGCACAGCCGCACGGTCGAGCCGAACGGCATGATCGTCGCCGTCTCGGGCGACTTCGACTCCGCCGCCATGGAAGCCAAGCTTCGCAAAGCCTTTAGCCCGCTCGCTAAAGGTCCCGCGTTTATACCGGCGGCGGTTGCATTTCCTGGCCCGGTGCCCGGCGTCTATTTTGCCGATAAAGCCGATGTCGACCAGTCCAACGTCTACATCGTCGGCCTCGGCACTCGCCAGGACAACCCCGACTACTACGCCCTCGACGTCATGAACCAGATCTTCTCCGGCGGCTTCTCCTCCCGCGTCGTCCAGAACGTCCGCACCAAACTCGGCCTCGCCTACGACGTGGGCGGCAGCTTCGGCGCGTCCTACGACCACCCCGGCATGTTCTACGTCGGCGCGGGCACCAAATCCGAGTCCACCGTCGAGGCCACCAAAGCCATGCTCGCCGAGATCGGCCGCCTCAAAACCGTCCCGCCCACCCCGGTCGAGCTGCAACGCGCCAAAGACCAAGTCCTCAACGGATTCATCTTCAACTACGACTCGCCCGAAAAAGTCCTCGGCGAACAGGTCACCCTCGCCTTCTACGGCTACCCCGCCGACTTCCTCGAACGCTACCGCACCGGCATCGACAAGGTCACCGCCGCCGACGTCTCCCGCGTCGCCAACAAATACATCGACGAGTCCAAATTAGCCACCGTCGTCGTCGGCAACGCCGCCCAGTTCACCCCGCCCCTCACCGCTCTCGGCAAAGTCACCCCGCTGGACATCGCCATCCCACCCATGCCAAAGAAGTAGGCGCGGCCCACAAGTCGGATGCTAGGTTCCTTCTTCATTAACTGCAGAACACGACTAAAGCAGCAGGATACTCAGCATGCTAATTGGATAGGGCGAGACGCAAATGAAAGCTACAAGCTGTCAAAATCGGACAACGCTCTACGTGATCATTCCTAAACGTCTAGTATTGCTTTTCTTGATCTTGCCGGGGCTGTCTCTATGTGCTCAAACACTTGAAATTATATTGCTCGATGGCAGAAGCGGCAGCCCGATGGTAGGGGCATCTTCTCATGTGAATGCGTGGGTAGGGACCGAGCGCAAAGCAGCAATCGTCATTAACACTGATAAAGAGGGTGCTGCTCGAATACAGCTGACGCTCGATCCCGCCGAAGTAAACATCCCCAACTCGCAGAACAATGGATCTATCGTTTTAGAGCATCCTATCGTAATGTACGGTGACTTCTTCCGGATTAATACTCCCTATGCGCTGTGTGTATCAGAAGGATCAAAGTATTCTTGGCTGAGCTTAGAACGCTTCTCAACCAAAGAAATACTTCGTCATGGCTACGCCTCGCCAAACACATGTGGCAAACGTACTGTCTCGCCGCACCCTGGACAAGTAGTTTTGTTCGTTAGGCCACTCACATGGTGGGAAGCGTTTAAGCAGTAGTGGGAATTTAGGCTGAATCACTAGTGGGGTACACAGCCGAGGGCGAAAGCCCAAGTAGATGCCCACAACGATACAAATGCTGAATGCCGACACATTGACCTGCGGCTAAGCCTCATCAAGAACGCTAAACATATCCGCAACATCGATCAGAACCGGCGTCTTCGGAACCGTCAACTTGCCAGAAGTCCACGACACCACACCCGCCTCCGTACACACCCGCACCACCCGCGTAGCTGGCTCGATCAGCCATACTTCCGGCACACCCATCCCAAGAAAGTCCCATACCTTCTCTTCGATCCGCGTCATGATATCCATCGGCTCCAGGACCTCCATGCACAGCAGCGGCGGCGTCACAATAATCTGTTCGCGCGGAGCCGTCTTCGACAGTACGCAAACATCCGCCACCCGGTAGCGCGTCTCGTTGATCTTCACCCGAAGCGATGGCAACGGCTTGCAATGACGCTCATCTTTCATCAGCAGATGAAGCAATTCGCCCCGGATCGCGCTGTGGTCCCACAAGCCATACAGCCGCTCCTGTAGCTCGCCGTCCACATAATCGCAATCCGGACGGTACAGCGTATGGAGGTATTCGCTTACGGGAACGACAGTGCCGGTCGCCATAGATGCCCCTCCCCTACAGTATGCTCCGTGAGAAAATCGAAACCTATGGCCCTCTCGGAAACCAGCACCTTCGCCATCGCCATCATGGCCGCCGGCAAAGGCACCCGCCTCAAAAGCAAGCGCCCGAAGGTCCTCCACGAGATCGGCGGCCAGGCTCTGCTCCTCCATGTCCTCGCCGCCGCCAAGCAGGTCGTTCCGGCGGAGAACATCTACTGCATCGTCGGCCACGAAGCCGCCCGCGTGCAGGCCGCCGTCGCCTCCACCGGCGTCCAGTTCGTCCTCCAGGCCGAGCAGCGCGGCACCGGCCACGCCCTCCAACAGGTCAAAGCGCACTTCGCCGCCACCGGCCAAACGCCCCCCGAACACCTGCTCGTCCTCTCCGGCGACGTGCCCCTCATCCGTCCAGAGACCATCGAAGCCGTCCGCGCCACGCCCCTCGCCGAGCGCGCCGCCCTGCCCATCCTCACCGCCGTCCCCGCCGCCCCC
>CAXTRY010000149.1:0-5470 GCA_964246805.1 uncultured Acidobacteriaceae bacterium | reverse complement strand
CGCCATAGCCCTCCTCACCCGCCGCATCCCCCCGCCTGATTCGGACACCCGCCGCCGCGCTCTCCAGCTTTCCATTGATGACGCCCTTGCCCACGGCGTCACCTCCGTCCAGGACTTCTCCGATTGGGAAGACTTCCTGACTCTGGAATCCATGGAGCACACCGGCGCGCTCAAACTCCGCGTCACCGAGTGGCTCGACTTCAACCTTCCCCTCACTGTCCTGAAAGAGCGCCGCGCCAGCCACCCCGCCGACGACCCGCTCCTCCACGCCGGCATGTTGAAGGCTTTCATGGACGGCTCGCTCGGCTCCCGCACCGCCGCTCTCGACGAGCCTTACACCGACGATCCCGGCAACTCCGGCATCCCCCGCTACGACGAGATCAAACTCAACGAGATGGCCGCGGTGCGCGCCGCCGCCGGCTTTCAACTCGGCTTCCATGCCATCGGCGACCTTGCAAACTCCATTGCCCTAAACGCCTTCGCCGCCGCCGAACAGACCGGAATCCCTGCCGACGCCCCCCCTCCTCCCATCAATCCCGACGCCGCTATCGTCACTCGCGCCTCGAAAGAGACCCAGCCCGCCGACCTGCGCCTCCGCGTCGAACACGCCCAGGTCCTGCTGCCCGACGACTTCGACCGCTTCAAAGAGCTCGGCGTCATCGCCTCCATGCAGCCGGCCCATCTGCTTACCGATATGAGCTGGGCCGCCGCCCGCCTGGGCCCCGAACGCACCCCCTATGCCTACGCCTGGCGATCCATGCTGACCCACGGCGTTCCCGTCGCCTTCGGCACCGATTACCCCGTCGAATCCATCGACCCCTTCCGCGGCCTCTACGCCGCAACCACCCGTCAGAACGAAGCCGGCACCGAAACCTTCGAGCCACAGGAGAAACTCACCATCCGCGAAGCTCTCTACGCCTACACCCAGGCCTCCGCCTTCGCCGAGTTCGCCGAACATCGCTTGGGTCAACTCACCCCCGGCTTCCTCGCCGACATGGTCGTCCTCGACCGCGACCCCCTCACCGCCACCCCGCAGCAGTTACTCCACACCCGCGTCCTCCGCACCATCGTCAACGGCGAAACGGTTTACGAGACATTGACTAAAGGCCCGGAAGCAATGTCACAGAGGCCGTAAGCTGATCCATAACGTCTGCTTCCAGCCTGCCAATCTTTTTGCCGGCACGACGATTGAGGGTTGAACGCGAATCCTAACCAATTCGGACGTTTCGCGAAGATCGCTGGTTAGACGAACAACGACAAACGAAAGGCCTTCCTGAAAAGAATCGGACTGCAACACAACAGCAGGTTGGGGTTTGCCATAGTCATTAGACAACACCAGCACTGTCAAATCGCCGCGAACTAGACCCATCCGCTCGTATCTCGTACCTGATCCAGCCACTCCATCACTTCCTGCTCATGCGGATCGTCCCTCAACGCCTGTCACTCTCGCCGTATCTGCGCCGCCACCGCGGGAATCCGCACGTCCGGCACCCAGATCTTTACCAGCCGCAGACCCTTCGCCCGCTGCTCCGCCCCAAAGCTCCGCGCCGCCGCTTTCTTCGCGGCCTTCTTCGCGGCTAATGATTCCGTCTTTTCGCTCGCCGGCCCATACACTATCCTACCAACTCGCCCGCCAGCTCCACATACAAATCCACACACTCCAGCAACTCTCTCTTCGAGACCCGCTCGTCTGGCGTATGGGCCACATGGATCGATCCGGGCCCCAGCAAAAACGGCTCCCCCCAGTTCGTCAGCGTCGGTATGTCGGTCGCGAACTTCGCCACCATCGTAGGCCGTTCATTCACCTGCCGCATCCTTACGAAACTCAGATCGAGCGAGAAGGTCACCTCCGCCCGCCCCGAGACGGCCTTCAGGATCGCCGCCTTCACGACCTCCGACGGCCCCACCGTCCGAATCAACAGATGCGCCTCGGCCTTGTCCGCGATCACATTCGGCGCGCGCCCCCCCGCGATCAGCCCAATGTTCGTCGTCGTCGGTCCAATCTCCGGTTCCACGGGCAGATCGAGCGCCATCACATCGTGCAGCGCTTCGAGCAGCTTATCGATTGCCGACTCGCCCAGCTCCGGATACGCTGAGTGCGCCATGCGTCCGCTCGCCCGCAACTCCACGCGCAGCGCGCCCTTCGTAGCCAGCGCCAGCCGATTGTCGGTCGGCTCGCCATTGATGAGGAACCGCGACCCCTTCGCCAGGCCGTTCGCCACCTGCGCGCCCGCAGAATCCCGCTCTTCCCCCACTACGAAAAGCAGTCCAACCTTCGCGCCCCCCGCGCGTAGACGCTCCGCCGCCGCCACCTGCGCCGCGATAATCCCCTTCGCATCGCACGTCCCGCGCCCGTATAAAAACTCGTCGTCTTCCGTGCATCCGAAGAATGGCGGCACCGTATCCATATGGGTCGAGAGCACCACGTCCGGCGTAACGCCGCGGTCCGCCGCATACACATTGAAGCGTTCGTCCTTACCCGCGCCCGGCGTTCCGGCGTCCGGCTGCGCTACTTCCTGGCGCTCCACTAGGTATCCCAGACCGCCGAGATACTCGTACAAAAACATCCCCGCCGCACCTTCGTGGTACGTCGTCGAATCGAGGTTTACCAGCTCGCGCGTCAGAGCAATCGGATCAATCGCCATAAATCTCAGCATACCCGACGGATTTCGTGAGCACGCTACTGCACCGTTCCCATGGGCCGCAACCGTCGCAGCTCCAGCGCGCAAGCCACCGCGTTCAACGCCGCGAGCTTCAGATTGTCCGCCGCCAGCCAGACCCAGAACCGCCGCCCGCGCTCGCCCGCGAATCCCGCCCGCACCTGCGCCAGAACATCATCCTGACCCGCCGCGCTCAGATTGCTCGGCGGATCGGACCCCTCATTCACGAGGTCAAGATGAGGCACGGCCAGAGCTGCCTCAACTTCCTCAACGGCAGCGGCCTCAGCCAAATCAATGAGAGCTGAGATCGTGTATCCATGGAACACCGGCGCATACACCAGCTGCACCGCAAGCTCCGGCAATCGCCCGGCCGACAATGCGGCGTACTGCGTGGCAATCCGCTCCCGCCCCGCAGCGATCTTCGCCTCGTTACCCAATGACGGCAGAAGATTGAACGCGATCTGCGCGTCATGCTGCTCGCGCGGCAGCGACTGAAAAGATAGTAGATTTACCGTCTGCTGATGCAACTCGTCCATCGCCGCCTGTCCATGCTCCGACACCGGCGCGAGTACCGTCGCCGCCATACCCGTTAGCGCGAACTTTGCCGCCAGCCGCGCCGCCACCAGCCCAAGCACCACGCTCGCCGGATGCGCCGCGACTACCGCCTGCGTTCCGAGATCGGGAGCGACCGCCGCCCTTCCCAAAGCCTCATCCACCCAGGGAGCCCGCACTAGAACGCTCGCCTCCCCTTCCAGCGCATGGGTCAGATCGACGATGCTCGCCCCAGCCTTCCGTGCGCCCTGCCACTGCGTCCGCGCCACGGCCGCGCTACCGGTAAAAAAACAGAAATCCATGCCTTCAAACGAACTCTCGTCCAGCCGCTGGATCACCGCCGCCTCGTCACCTGCCGCCGTCATCTGCCCGGCGGCCTCCTCGTCATCGAGCAATACCAGCGTCGCGCCCGCCAGCGCGGACTCCGCCAAGACGTCCGCCAACTCACGGGCCGCCAACGACGACGCCCCGACAATCCCAATCCGTGCCACACCGTTCACCATCAAACCTCCTTCATCGATGCACCAGCCGCCACCGCCCGCCGCCGCTCCCGGCTCCATGAATAAGCCAAGCGCGCCACGACACCCGACACCAAATACCCCAACGCGATCAACAGCAGCGACCATTCCGAGAAGATAAAAATCAACGCCCCTATAAGCGCGACTACGACGACCAGCTGGAAAGGATGCCTCCCATTGGCGCTGACCTCCTTGCCGCTCCAGAAGCGCCAGCTGCTCACCATCAGAAAGCCCGTGCCCATGATCAGGCAAAGCCATACCAACGAAATCCAGGGATTGTCGATTGGCGACCCATTGAAAAAGTGGATCACCGCCGCGATCACGCCCGCGCCCGCCGGAATCGGCATTCCCACGAAATACTTCTGACCGGGCCGGCCGGGATTTCGAGGCTGCGGATTCACGCTGATATTGAACCGCGCCAGCCGGCAGGCTCCACAGATCAAAAACAGGAAGCAGACGAAGACTCCAAAGTGGAGAATCCGGTCCCGCGCCAAAGCATTCGCCATCGGCGGCAGCATCCGGAAGCCCCACATATACGCCAGAAGGCTTGGAGCGACCCCGAAGGTAATCACGTCCGCCAACGAGTCCAGCTCCTTGCCGAAATCGCTTGTCGTCCGCGTTCGCCGCGCCACCTGTCCGTCCACGCCATCGAACAGCACCGCAAACCCGATCGCCAGCGCCGCGCGGTCGAAGGGATGATGATCGGCCAATGTTCCTTGAATCCCCTGCGTGATTGCGTAGTAGCCGGCCGCGATATTGCCTGCTGTAAACAGCGACGGCAACACGTACATTCCCCGGCTCGGCCGCCGTCTTGTTCTGCCCTCGATCGCCGGCGAGACCTCCGCCATCAAACCGCCTCGTCCCGACCCTCTAACAGGTCGTTCGCATCGCCCGGCTGCGGCAACACCGCCAGCACCGTCGCGCCGCCCTTCACGCGCATGCCCGTCCGCACCTTCAGGTCGGCCTCCGCCGGCAACAACACATCCACCCGCGATCCGAATTTGATCAGGCCGACCCGCTGTCCGCGCTCCACCCGGTCGCCCGCCTTTACCGTCGTTACAATCCGCCGGGCCAGCAGGCCCGCGATCTGTTTGAAACCTACCTCATACCCGCCGCCGTCCCCCTCGATTAGCACCAGCGTCTGCTCATTGTGCAGCACCGATTCCGGGTTCATCGCGTTTACAAACTGCCCGGCGCGATACTCCACCAGCCGCACCGTGCCCGCCACCGGCGACCGGTTTACATGCACATCGAAGACGTTCAGGAAGATGCTGAGCCGCAGCCGCCCGCCGCTTACCGTCTCAATCCACTCCGCCTCGGTCACGACGCCGTCTGCCGGCGAGACAATCTGCCCCGGCAAGGCCGGAATGGCCCGGTTCGGGTCGCGGAAGAACCACAAAAAGAACACCGCCAGCAGCACTGGAATCGCCACCAGCAGCGACGACCCGGTCAGCCACCACAGCAACCCCGCCACCACGGCCAGCCCGGCGGCATACAGAAATCCATCACGAACCATACGTTTGATTATAGGCCGCCCTAGCCGCTGCTTACCGTTGCAGCCGCATCAACGCCGCATCCTCTACCGGCGCGCTGTAATAACCGGGTCGCCGTCCGCGCTCCACGAATCCAAGACCAACGTACAGCGCCCGAGCCCCCGTGCTACCAGCGCGCACCTCCAACTCCATCGCGCTCGCCCCGTGCTCCCACGCCCACGCAATGACCGCCCCGCAAAGCGCCCTT
>CAXTRY010000148.1:0-5556 GCA_964246805.1 uncultured Acidobacteriaceae bacterium | reverse complement strand
CCACAAACCCCATAGTCCGTCAGACTACACCAGTCTGCTCGCGGTAAGCAGCTTGGACAACACGCGCTGTTTGACGATTCAGAATCGCTTCCGAGAACCGCGTTTGTGGGGACTGATCCGTTGGCGGTGGCTGGCAAGTGTACGATTTGCCAACTGCTCGTCCATCGATCAGAAGTGAACCGGGTGCCTATACTGGGTCGTATGCTAGGTTACGGCTTTGTACCCAGAGTCCTCATCCCCATACTGCGCTTAGCCTGTTTCACAGGCGTGCTTCTTGCTGGCGTGGGATGTGTGCGCCCTGCTCCGATGACCAACACTGTGCTTGAACAAGCCACTGCTCCCGATGGACGCTCTTCAGCTGTCTTGGTTCGGCGTTTCCGTCCGGTGGCGTTGAGTCATGATGCGTTTTACGTGGTCCTGATTCCATCCGGCAAGGACCCTCAGGAAGTCATTAACCATGAGGACCTTGGAGATTCGGCGGTGCTCGTGGCAACCCTAGCGTCTCGGGTGAAGCTCAGCTGGCAGCAAAACAGCACACTTCGGGTCATCTGCGACGCGTGCGGTCTCGAAGCGATCGACATCATGACGAAACGCCAATCCTCGGGCCAGACAAGAGTCGTATTCGACGGTTTCCCGCCGCACACCGCTTATGACTAGCGCTCGGTCAATCTGACGCGAAACGAGCTTCTCGCACAGTTACCCGGCTGTTTACTGGTTGATTAACCGGCCGGGTTCAAGGTTCCGATAAGCCGACTTCTCGTCAACTGACTACAACCGCGTTTATCGGTACTGATCCGATATAAACAACAAGCTCCTGTAAGGCTGACAACAATCAGGCGCGCAAGGCAGTTCTTTGTTCTCGCATTTTCCATTCAAGCCAAATCGCCACCATCAACAGAGCGATGGCGATCTTTGTCACGAAGGCAAAATGCTGTGAGGAGATTACGTACACCGCAGCTACGGAAGCGAGCAGAGTGCAAGAACCGAGAGCCGGTCGCCCGAAGACTCGCTTTATCGCCTGCAATCCTGGTCTAAAGAAAACCAGCAAACCAAAGAGAAACACGACCAGAAGAACCACTTGCCATTTGGGCGTCATGGGTATGTTGATGATCGCGTGGGCAATCATCGAAGGGATGAGTGATCGGGTATACGCGAAGACAATGCCCAGTCCTAAGGCTAGGCACAGCAGACTGAAGACCATGCCGATGTTGTAGGCGTTTGGAATGAGGTACTGTTTGTGCGCAAAGACAAACAAGCAGGACGTACCCAGGATGGCAGGAGCATCGCCCCAGTCTTCAGCCAAACGGCGCTGATAGTACCCGCGGAACAGCAATTCTTCGAGGATCGGAACCAGTGCGTAGCTGAACACCCCGGCAAAAAGCCAAAATTGCCATCGTTGCCATGAAGTATCGAAGAAGGCCTGTCGCCAAGGAGCCATAGCGCCAAGAGGATGAGCGGCATCGACGAGCGATAGTACGAGCACTGGACATTCAAAGAGGCATGCCGCAGCGAGTCCCGCAGCAACGAGCCATCTCACGGAATGACCGGCCCGCGTGAGACCGTAATCTTTGGAACCGCGCCGCCGATACCACCAATTCAGCGGGATGATGAGCGCGAAATACGATCCATATTGCAGGACCCAAATGAGCAGCAAACGGCGGGTGGCGAGCAGCAGATCGGCATCTGTTGTGTGACTGGTGAGTAGCGAAAACGGGTTTGAAACAGATACGATCTGCAAACGAGCAAGCAGGCCGATAAACTTGTCCTCAAGCGCACCTGCGGCAAGGTAAACCCCGAGCACTTCAAGCAGCGCAGCTATTCGCCTCAAGGCATCCGTCTCCTGACCCACCAGACTACATCACAGAAATTGCTTTCTAATTGCAAGTGGGCGCGCCGCTACTGGATCAGTCCTCATAAGTCGCATTGTCGGAAGTAAGCTCCCGGTTAGCGCTAAGGCACAACCACTCGCCCCGGAACCAGCCCCGCAGCGCGCTCCACGGGCAGCCGCGACGCGCCCAGCCCCGCCTCATACTTCGCCACGCCCTTGTATAGGCTCTCCGCCACGCGCTGGCGGTACTCCGGGCGATGGAGCTGGCGGGCGTCGCGCGGGTTGGTCACAAACGAGATCTCCGCCAGCACCGACGGCATGTTCGCGCCGATCAGCACCACGAACGGGGCCTTCTTGCGCACGGTCCCTAGAGAGGAGAACTAGGCTAGTCGCGGTAATCTAGTCTTGTACTGAAAAGCTATTTCACTGTGAGCCAGGCCGCATCGAAGAGGAAGGCGGTTCGCAGCGCTCATTTATAAGCGCACACACGAGCTGTTTCGTTTGTCCAGCATGCCCCGTCGCGCTTCAAGATTCCGAGGTTCGTATGGGCGTGATTGGAATCGGGTGTCTCATTCCAATAGCCATGTGCGCCATCCTCTTCCATGTTGACATACGCAAAGTATCTCGATCGATGTGTTTCCCCTACACCTATGGAAAATGACCCTTGATTGTCGTTTACCTTGATTTCACAGCGCCCCTTGAGATAGGTCGTTTGGTTTACTTGAAGCACACATCGTCCTGTCTCCGCGTGAACCAGGCTGGGCGCAAAGCTGACCTCAAGCGCGCACAGAAATAAAAGGAGCGGCCTCATTTTATTTTCGCTCCCGATGATACGGGATTGAGCTGATCGTATGCCTGCAAAGCAATCCGGGCGCGGTTCTGCCTGTCGGCTTCGTTGAGGATGCCTGGACCCTCGAATTGATACATGAAGGTATGGGTCGCGCTGCTCAACTCGGTCTGCTGCTTCAAAGCGCTGAGAGCATGCCGTTGCGAAGTCTGTAGTTCGTGCTCTAAATATCCTAAACTTGCAGCTTCGCTATCCCGATGTAGATTCTGGGCGTCCGCCCAAGCGAAAAAGGCTTTGCGGCGGGGACCCGTCCATTGCGCCCAGCCATACCCGCCTTTGTTCTCCGGTTGGCCATGCTCATGATAGGCGGTAAAGTTCTGACTCTCGGTTCCCAGGTTGCCGACGAGAGCGGCTGCTTGAATTGGCGTAAGGTCGAACGTCAACATCAAATCCTTCATCACCATCGGCGCGAGTATAACGAAGTGCGGCATTGTCGATGGATGGGATGTGCGGTGGCGACGCCGATGTACGGTATGTCTCTGTGATTTGTTCATAGCTACTTTCGCGGTGCCTGGCCGATGCTATCACTCCACTGTCTTAACTGGCCAAGCACTGATCTGGGTTGGTACGAAGCCCGCACGCATTGTCCGTCTCTTCTGTCACCAAGCGGTTGGGCCAAACAGTTTGGAAGCCGATCAGTCCTGATAAGTCGCATCAGCGAAAGTAAGAGTTTATTGTCGGCCCGCTACGGCCCCGCCGCCCTCTCCACCGGTAGCCGCGACGCGCCCAACCCCGCCTCGTACTTCGCCACGCCCTTGTATAGGCTCTCCGCCACGCGCTGCCGGTACTCCGGGCGATGGAGCTGGCGGGCGTCGCGCGGGTTGGTCACAAACGAGATCTCCGCCAGCACCGACGGCATATTCGCGCCGATCAGCACCACGAACGGGGCCTTCTTGACGCCGCGGTTTTTGAGCCCCGCGTTGCCCGCCTGCAGGCCGCCGTAGAGGCCCTGCTCCACATCGCCGGCAAATTCGCGCGACTCCTCGATCTTGTTCTTGAGCGCGATCTTCTTCACCAGATCGCCGAGCTGATGGATCGACTGGTCCGACACCGCGTTCTCGCGCGAGGCCACCGCCAGCGCGCCCTGGTCGGTCGTGAAGTTGAGGTAGTAGGTCTCGACGCCGCGCGCGCTCTCGTCGGGCGACGAGTTGGCGTGGATGGACAGAAACAGGTCCGCCTGCGCCTTGTTGGCGATGGCCGTGCGGTCTTCGAGCGCGACAAAGGTGTCGTCGGAGCGGGTGTAGACGATCTCCGCGCCGAGCCGGTCGCGCAGCAGCTTGCCCAGCCGCAGCGCCACGTCGAGCACCACGTCCTTCTCCTCGATGCCGTCCGCGCCCAGCGTGCCGGAGTCGTGCCCGCCGTGGCCCGCGTCGATCACGATCCGCCCGATCTTCAGGCCCAGCGCGCGCACCAGCGACGTCTCGCCGTCCGCCGTGGGTACCGCCGCCCGCGCCGGCACCGCATCGCCCACCGCCACACCATCCGCCGGCTTCGTCTTCGGCTTGGGCTTCGGATCAGCGGCGCGCTTCTCCACCACTGCCGCGATCGGCTGCGATGTGGGCTGCGACGTCGCCTCTACCCGGTCCGTCTGCGTGCTCAGCGACGCCACCTCCTGCGCGCTCTTCTGCTTCACCGCCGTCGTCTCCGGCACGGGCGGTCCAGATGTCCCAGGCCGCATCACCGTGGCCTCCGGCGGCAACGCGCTCAACGCGACCCGCTTGCCCCCCGCCTCGGTTTTGCCGTGAATGTCGATGATGAGCCGATAAGGGTTCGGCAGCAGAAACGCCGAATACTCCGTCACGTCGCTGACATCGAGCACCACCCGCGTCATCTGGTTGCGAAACTGCGCCGCCCGGATGCGCTTCAAGAAGCCATCGTCGGTCACCGCGAAGCTCTTGCCCGCCAGCTCCGCCGCCAGCCGCGTGCCGTGGAGGTCGAAGTAGATGCGATCGGGCTTAGGCACCCGCGCCGCCTCATAGGTCACGTTATCGCCCAGGTCGATCACGACGCGCGTATAGCTCGGCGTCGACCAGTGCCGAATCCCCGTCACCCGCGCCAGTCCTCCACTCCGCGCCGCTCCGTCCGTCGGCGCGGCACCCTGCATGGCCGCCCCCGGAGCAGGCGCAGCCTCCGCCGGTAGATCTCTTTGAGCCACCGGGGTAGGAGCTTCCACCGTGGTCTCGGGCCTTTGTGGCCTCTCCATCGCCGCGATCGCCGCCCCGGCCTCCTCCGCCTCGCCGCTCCGTGGAGCCTCCTTCAACAGCAGCCGGTATCGCTCCTTCGCCGTTCGCATGTCGTGCAAATCGTTCTGCGCAATCTGCCCCTCCGCCAACAGAGCCGCCGCCCGCAGCGAGCTGGCCGGATACTGCGTCCGCAAAAATTCATACTGGCCCACCGCCGCCTTCAACCGCGCAGCATCCCGCCGGCCGCGTCCCTCCTCCACCAGCAACTCCGCCACGGCATACACGCTGGCCGGTGCATGCACATCCCCCGGATTGCCGTGGTACACCGCCCGGTAAGCCTCGAGCGCTCGCCCATACTCCGCTTTCGTGCGCGACTCCGGCGGCATCGCCTCCAGCCGTCCCCGCAGCCGCTCCGCCTCCACCCACGGCTGCCCCGTGACGACACCGGAACCGGACGGCCTCTTCTCCGCTCCAAGGGCGGAAAGCGTCAACAGCAGCATCGCCCTGGCAAGCCCATGCCCCGCGCGGCCTCCGAGCACACCCCCCACGTCGCACATCCTCATGGTCAGTCTAAGCGCTTCAGGCATACCGCGCCGGTCGCAAATGCGCGGCGGTACTCTCCCCGGCACCCTTCTACCCCAGCAAACCGCCGACAACCTCCGCCGCTCCCGCCAACGCCGCATCGAGCGCCCCCACAT
>CAXTRY010000147.1:0-5569 GCA_964246805.1 uncultured Acidobacteriaceae bacterium | reverse complement strand
CTTCATCACGGGGAACATTAATCTGCAACACAATACGCAGCCGCTGGCGAATATCATCTCGTATGGAGTGCAGCTGCTGCATACGAACAGCATCGTCGGAAACTTCGGGTTTACGCAGGCGTTTCCGACAGGCACGACCTTCAACTTCAGCGTGAATAACGACCGGGTGACGTCGAACAGCCTCTACACCCTGCTGACGCCGGAGCTGGACACGTACTACCAGGCCGGGTTTTCGCAGCAGCTGCTGGCGGGTTTCGGACTGGGGCCGAACCTGCGCTATCTGCGGATCGCGCGGAATAACCAGAAGATTTCGGACGAGGCGTTCGAGCTGCAGGTGATCACGACGGTGACGCAGATCGCCAATATCTATTGGGATCTGGTGAGTGCGTATGAGGACGAGCAGGTAAAGCAGCGGTCGTTGGACTTCGCCAATCAGACGCTGGAGTCGGGTCGCAAGCAGCTGGAGTTGCAGGCGATCCCGGCGCTCGACGTGGTGAAGGATGAAGGCGAAGTGGCCAGCCGAGAGGAGGACCTGACGATTGCGAAGTCGCAGCTTCAGTTTCAATCGCTGCTGATCAAGAATGCACTGACGAAGAACCTGGACGATCCGATCCTGGAGGCGATGCCGGTGCGGCCGAGCGATCTGAGCACGGTGGCGGGCGATGCAAAGTCGGTCGAGAGCGCGCCCACCGAGGACATCATCGCGCAGGCCCTGGCACGGCGTCTGGAGCTTTCGGAGTCGGTGATCGACCTGCAAAGCCGGACATTGAGCCGAAAGGCCGCGGCGAACGCCTTGCTGCCTTCGGTGGCGCTGAATGCGTATTATGCCGGGACGGGTCTGGCGGGGGAGGCGAACCCGCTCTCAAAGACACCCTCGACCGCGCCGACGAGCTACGGGGGGGCGCTGGGCAATGCGTTCAACAACTCCGCGCCGGATTATTACGTGGGCGTCTCGCTGGACATTCCGATTCGCAATCGGGTGGCGAAGTCGGACCAGTACCGGGCGGAGCTTGAGTCAAGGCAGGCGGAGTTGCGGGCGCAGCAGCTGCGCAAGGCGATCCGGATCGAGGTGCGCAATGCCCAATACGCGCTCGACCAGTCGCAGGCGCGGGTGACCTCGGCGACGAAGGCGCGCGATCTTGCGGGCAAGACGTTCGACATTACGCGGAAGGAGCAGGCGCTGGGCGCGGGGTCGGCGTTCCAGACGCTGGGAGCGCGGCGGGATCTGGCGACGGCCGAATCCGCGCTGGTGGCGGCGCGCACGGCGTACCAGAAGGCGCGCATCGAGTTGCAGCGGGCGATTGGAAGTACGCTGGAGGCCTACAATATCGCTATCGAGATGGCTCGTACCGGCGTACAAGCACCTTCGCGTCCCTAGCCTGTAAATATCTTTAGCCTATAAATAGATGTCAGCCAATCCAGCCTCCTGCCGCCTTCTGATTGCCGACGACCAGCCGCAGATCCTCGACGCGCTCGAGTTTCTGCTGGTGCCGGAGGGTTACGTGCTGGAGCGCGCGCGTACCCCGGCGCTGGTGCTCGACCGGCTCGCTTCGGCCAGCTATGACGGGATACTGATTGACCTGAACTACACACGCGATACCACCTCCGGGCGGGAGGGACTCGATCTGCTGTCGAGCATCCGGGCTTGCGACGCGCTGGTGCCGGTGATCGTGATGACCGCGTGGGGCACGGTCGACGTGGCGGTGGAGGCCATGCGACGGGGCGCGAACGACTTTATCCAGAAGCCATGGGACAATTTGCGTCTGCTTACGGTGTTGCGTACACAACTGGAGCTGTACCGCGCCCAGAAGCGCGCGGCGTGGCTTGAAGCCGAGAACCGCCTGCTTCGCGCGGAGGGCGTGCCGGACTTTATCGCCACCGCGCCGGCGATGCATCCAGTTATCGAGCTGATGAGCCGCATCGGGCCTTCGGATGCGAACGTGCTGATTACGGGTGAGCATGGGACGGGCAAGGAGGTGGTCGCGCAGACGCTGCACCGGCTTTCGCGGCGGGCCCAGCGGACGATGGTCGCGGTGAATACGGGCGCGTTGTCGGATGGGACGTTTGAGTCGGAGCTGTTCGGACACGTGAAGGGAGCCTTTACCGATGCGCGCGCGGACCGGATCGGGCGTTTTGAACTTGCCGGCGGAAGTACGCTGTTTCTGGATGAGATCGCCAACATTCCGATGCGTCAGCAGGCCAAGCTGCTGCGGGTGCTGGAGACGGGGGAGCTGGAACGTGTCGGCTCCTCCACGACGCGCCGGGTGGATGTGCGTATGCTGTCGGCCACGAATGCCGACCTTTACGCCGAGGCGTCCGCCGGCAGGTTTCGAAGCGATCTGCTGTTTCGCCTGAATACGGTTGAGATCAAGCTGCCCGCGCTGCGGAATCGGCGTGAAGATATCCCCGCGCTGGCGGCGCACTTTATCGCCCGCTACGCACAGCGGTATCGCCGGGCGATCGAGGGCTTTGAGGCCGCCGCGCTTCAGGCCGTGCTCGCTTACGCCTGGCCGGGAAATGTTCGCGAACTGGACCATGCGATGGAGCGCGCGGTGCTGATGGCTCGCGGAACGCGCATCGGGCTTGCGGACCTGGGCCTTACCAGCCCGCGCGCCGGGTTGCAGAACCTCGAAGATCTCGACCTGGAAGCGGTGGAGACGATCCTGATCCAGAAGGCGTTGACGCGCGCGCAAGGAAACGTGACGCAAGCAGCCGAGGCACTGGGGCTGAGCCGGGGGGCGCTGTACCGGCGCATGGAGAAGTATGGGCTTTAGGCCCGGTCCCGCGCAAAGGCCGATCGTCCCGCGAAAGCGGCTCGCGCTTAGCTCCAGTGGGCGGAGGATCAAGTATGAGTACCGGGTTCGGCTGTGGCTCGCGGCGCTTGCGCTGCCGGTCCTGATCTCGTCGGCATGGCTGGGGTATCTGGGAAGCTCGTCGCTGCCGGTGGCCGGGGCGGTTGCGGCTGGGGTCGCGATGCTGTGGGCGATCGCCTGCGCCACGTTCTTCGGGCAACTGGTGCGGCCGCTCCAGACGTTGACGAATGTGGTGGCGGCTTTGCGCGACGACGACTTCTCCTTTCGCGCGCGAGGGGCCAGGAGGGGCGACGCGTTGGGCGATCTTGCGCTCGAGATCAACGCGCTGGCCGGGACACTGCAAACGCAACGCGCTTCGGCCCGCGACGCGCTGACGCTGGTTGAACGGGTCATGACGTCGATGCAGGCTCCGGTGTTTGCCTTTGACGATGGCGGACGCCTGTTGCTGCTGAACGCGGCTGCTGAAGAGGCGTTCGGTCTTGTAAGACGGACGAGCCTCGGACGCTCCGCGGGGGAGCTTACCCTGGGGACGCTGCTCTTGATCGAGGACGAAGGTCTGTTCGAGCAGCCCTCCCAGAACGCCTCGGTCTCCGGGCCTCGTGGCCGCTGGTCGGTGCGGCGGACGACCTTTCGGCTGCACGGCAGGCCACACGCGCTGCTGGTGCTCGCCGACGTATCCGGCGCGCTGCGCGAGGAGGAGCGGCTGGCGTGGCAGCGGCTGATTCGCGTTCTCAGCCATGAGATCAACAACTCCATGACGCCGATCATGTCGATCGCGGGGAGCCTGCGGTCGCGCGTCCCAGCGGCGAGCAGCCTTGCGGCAAGCGACGCGGAGGACTTACGCCGGGGATTAGGCGTGATCGAGGAACGGGCGGCGTCGCTGACCCGTTTTCTCCGGGCATATCAACAGATGACGCGTTTGCCGCCGCCGAGGCTCCAAAGGGTGTCGGTCTTACCGCTGCTGCGGCAGGTGCTTCCGCTGGAGACGCGGCTGACTGTCGAGCTTGCGGCGGGGCCGCCACTGTTCGTGGAGGCCGATCCGGATCAGCTGCAGCAGCTGCTGATCAACCTGATCCGCAATGCGGTGGAGGCCGCGGTCAGTTCGCCGGAGAACACCGCGCCGCGCGTTTGGATGACGTGGAGCGCGACGCCTTTGCTTGCGGTTTTGCAGGTTCACGACAATGGGCTTGGACTGATCGATCCGGCCAACCTCTTTGTGCCGTTTTACACGACCAAGCCCGAGGGCAGCGGCATCGGGCTGGTGCTGGCGCAGCAGATCGCTTCGGCGCACAAGGGAACAGTGGTGCTCTATAACCATCCCGCGGGCGCTGGGTGCGTCGCGGAGCTGCGTTTGCCCTTGACGGCTGGCGCGTAAGTGGATAGATACCCGATACGGTTGTAAAAATTGCTTGACAATCGATTCCTGCCGGAGCATCATCATCCCGTTTCTTAGTGGTCCGCATGGCGGCGGCTCGTGGAGGGCTTATGCGTTTCGGGATGGTTACGGGTATTTTGAGTCTCGGCCTGGCGTGCTCGGCTGCATGGGGCGATACGTTGGTGCAGGTGACGGCTGGACAAACTGGCGGGGCCGCCGGCTATGCCGGGCAATCGTTTACGACGCCCGGCGGAACCTTCGCCGACATTACGTTCAGCCTTCAATCGTTCGCGTCGGGGCCTTACGCGATCGGCACCGGCTATCTATTTTCGTCAGCCTATACGGGAACCGAGACGGCACTCAGCTCGAACACGGCTGGACTGCTTGGAACGGCGGCGGCTTCCGGAGGAAGGTACAGCTTTGCTCCGGCGTTGACTCTCCAAGGCAACACGATGTACTTCTTTTACGAAGACGGGCTTATCCCGCTCGGCGTCGCCAGCGGAGATACCTTCTATAGCGGTGGTCAGAGCTATTTCACGTCCTCGGCTTCCAGCGGCTACAGGGCACAGGGGATTTCGAGCAATTTTACGGTCACCGGGCAGGCGGTGAGCGCGACGCCCGAGCCTAGCAGCCTGATGTTGCTGGGTACGGGGCTGGTGGGAGCTGTCGGGATGATGCGGAGCAAGGTGCGTCCATGAGCCGGGCGGCTTTTTTGTTGAGCTTCTGAATTCGATCAAGAATGCAGCACAGCGGCTGGCGCGGGAAGATGGCGTCTCGCTGAACCAGTGGATTTCGTCGGTGGTGGCGCAGAAGGTGGGTTCGGTCGGGACGGCGGCAGCTTTCTTCAAGCAAACGCGCCGGAGGAGCGGACGGGGCGGCGATGATGCGCTTTCTGGTCGATGCGCCGGACTTGCCGGATGAGCCTAGTGATTGCGCCAAAAACGAGGCATCGCGATCATGCGCCTCGCCATCGGTACACTCCGATCTTTTCTATAGACTGGGTCACGGGAGGATATTGGCAATGGTGATTCTCCGGGGTGATGTCGGTGGGATGTTTAACCACGATTTTCCTGAGGACGTAAAGATCGTTCAGGAACTGCTCAACAAACACAGGCACGCCACTGAGATGTGGCTTGTTGAGGATGGGGTATGCGGGGGCGAGACTCGCGCGGCGATCCGGGCTTTTCAGCGCAAAGTACTGGCGATGCGCTTGCCGGACGGGTCGTGAGCAATCACGGCCCGACGCTGGCCAAGTTGCAGGTATCCAGCATACGGACGACGCTGTCGGGGCCGCCCGTGCCCGCGGCAACCACAATGCCGAATGCGACGCTCACGGATGACGATTACAAGAGGGCGGCGGATACGCTGGGGTGCGAGGTGG
>CAXTRY010000146.1:0-5606 GCA_964246805.1 uncultured Acidobacteriaceae bacterium | reverse complement strand
TCCAGAGCCCCCTTGTGTGCGGCCGTATCTACTCCCCGCGCCATGCCGCTGAAGATCGCCAGACGCCTATTCGCCAGATCGCGCGACAACAACTCCGCCATGCCCGCACCATAGGGCGACGGCTGCCGCGTCCCCACCACCGCAATCCCCGCCCGCGCCAGCACCTCCTCCCGGCCTCGTATCCACAATACAGCCGGCGGATCGTAGATCTCCCGCAGCCGCTCCGGATAGGCCTCATCCGCCGGCGTCAAGAAGCTTCCGCCAGCCTCGGCAAGCCGCTTCACCTCCGCCTCCGCTACCTTCAACGCTCGCCCATCCCCCATAAACTGAGCCGAAGCCGCCGGCATTCCCACGGCCTCCAATTCCGTCAAACTCGCCCGGAAGACACCTTCCGCCCCACCCAGGCGCTCTGCCGTCTTCATCGACCGAATCGCGCCCATGCCTGGTGTCAGCACCAGCGCCATCCATCCCAATTTGGTCTGCTCACGCACCGAAGTGCTACCTTCCATAACCATATTCATCCGTCTTCCCCTGCTCAGTCTGTCTAATCGCCGCAACTCACCGGATGCTCGCCGAGCCTACAAGTGCTCGCGAACGAAGTCAACACCTTCGGCCCGCCGCGGTGGCACATGCCGCCACGCTGAACATGGTTTACAGACATCAGAGAATACCCAAGCCGGCAGTCTCCACCGGCGGTAACGCCCCCACCTCCGCCGCATACCGCCGGAACACCCGAATCGCCTCCAAACACCGCGCATCCAGCGTGTAGTAGATATTCCGGCTCAGATACTCCCGGATGGTCGCTGGAGGCACCGCAATCCGCGGCGTCCACTCCCGCACCAGATCCTCAATGTGCGCCAGCCCGTGATCCCGCGACTGCTGTAAATCCTGCGCCAACGCCGCTGGATCGCTCACCGCCTCGGGCCGCGCCGCCCACACCGCCGCTACCCACGGCAGCCCCGTCCGCTGTATCCACTCCTCGGCCACATCCAGCCACACACATGGCCCTATCGCCCGCTCGATCTCCGCCCGATGTTCCAACGCGAGCAGCGCCGGATCGCCAATCACCAGCGCCGCGTCCGCCATGGCCAGCATCGCCGCCGGGTTCGCCTCCGCCGCCATAAACTCCGGGTCGCAGCCCGCAAACTTGCGGAACAGCACCTTCGTATAGGCCACCGAACTCAGCGAAGCGGTATCCGCCGCCACCACTCGTACCGTTTCGAGCGTGTGCGGAACCTTCACAATCAGCAGAATCGACCGCACCCTTCCCCGCGATGCGACCGCGCAGCCCGGTATTATCGCCAACCCCGACGTCAGCGCCGCCACCGGCACCAGCCCCAGGTCCGCCCGTCCGCACAGCAAATCCATCGCGCACACTGAAGGCTGCGTATACCGCACGACATATCGCTCTGCTAAACGGAAGCACTCAGGCCCGTGTTCAAAATCCCACATCAGCGGCGCGGGGTTCAAAAAATCGATAGCAGCCACCCGCAGCTTCTGACTAAACGGCATGCTTATCTGATGATCTTTGGCAGATGACGGTGCAGACCTAAGCTGTCTCCAGAATCTCATCGCAAGAGACTTAGGAACTTACCGCCTCCCTTTCGCGTCTTATCCGCATGAGCTCCCTCGCCGCCTCGCACCTACTTGTTTCATGGACGGTGGTTCCGCTTTCCGCATTCGCCCTCGCCGGAGGCAGCGCTCGCTTCCTCCAGATCATGTTTCACTTCGGCGTCTACGGCATCTTCTTCATCTCGGTCGTCGACTCCTCCTTCGTCCCGCTCCCCCTTCCCGGCGTCACCGATATCATGTGCGTCGTGCTGGCAGCTCGCCACACGAACCCCGTGCTGCTCGTCCTGCTCACCACCGCCGGCTCAGCCCTCGGAGGTTATCTTAGCTATCAGGTCGGACACAAAGGCGGCATGGCCTTCCTCGAAAAAAACGTCCCCCGCCGCATCCTCAAACGCGTCACCCGCTGGATGGAAAATCATGCTATCCTCGCCGTCGCCCTGCCGGCCGTCCTTCCGCCGCCGATGCCGCTGAGCCCCTTTGTGCTCGCCGCCGGCGCGCTCAGGATGTCTCAGCGCAAGTTTCTCGTCACCTTCACCCTCAGCCGCGCCCTCCGCCACGCCGCCGCCGTCTGGCTTGGGATCGTCTACGGCCCGCAGGTCCTGCACTTCTGGGCGCAATTCTCCGAGAAATGGGCCACCACCATTCTCATCGTCCTTTGGACCGTTATTCTCATCAGCATGGCGTTCGCCTTCTATAAGCTCTACACCACCTCGCGTACCCTCCGGTCCCCCGCCAAAGCCTAGACAGAAACTTGTGCCACCCATGGCGCAAATCTGCGCTTGTAGTATCCAACCGTAAGCACCGCTAGTTCCATGCAGCAGCAGTTCCAAACGGGATAGCTAACGCTCGCCGGAGCTTCCGCCGCTTACATCTCCCAGCGCAGCAGCGTCGTCCCCACCGTATAGCCGCCGCCGAAGCTCGCCAGCAACACCGTATCGCCCTTCGCCAGCCGCTTCTCCTCCAGCGCCGTATGCATGGCCAGCGGGATCGTCGCCGCCGTTGTATTGCCATACTCCCCGATATTGATCACGACTTTCCTAAGCGGCAGGCCCAGCCGCTCCGCCGTGGCTTCAATAATTCGGCGGTTCGCCTGGTGCGGAATGAAGCAGTCCAACTCCTCGGCGGTCAGTCGATTGCGCGTCAGCAGCGTCTCGCTCAGCTCCGCCATCTTCCGCACCGCCACCTTGAAGACCGCCCCGCCCTCCTGGTGGACATAATGCATCTTGCCCGCCACCGTCGCCGCCGTCGAAGGATGCAGACTTCCGCCCCCCGGCATATACAGGCTCGCCGCCCCCGCCCCATCGATCTCATGCTCGAAGTCCCCCATCCCCAACACGCCCTCGCCCGGTGGTTGCAGCAGCCCCGCTCCCGCGCCATCGCCGAACAGGATGCATGTCGACCGATCCGTGTAATCCAGGATCGAGCTCATCACATCCGCGCCGATCACCATCACCTTCGTATGCGCGCCCGACTCGATCAGCTTCGCCCCCACCTGCAGCGCGTACAAAAATCCCGAGCAGGCCGCCGACAGATCGAATCCCCACGCCCCCCGCGCGCCAATCTTCTCCTGCACCAGGCAAGCCGTCGCCGGAAACATCATATCCGGTGTCACCGTCGCCACCAGAATCGCCTCCACCTCAGTTGCCTCGATCCCCCGCCACGCCAGACAGCACCGGGCCGCCTCCGCCGCCAGATCGCTCGTCGCCACCCCCGCCCCGACGATATGCCGTTGATGGATGCCTGTCCGCTCCACGATCCACCGGTCGTTGGTCGCCACCATCGTCTCCAAGTCCGCGTTCGTCAGCAGCTTGGGCGGTACATACACTCCCACCGAACTGATCTTCGCCCCAACCCGCGCCTGCGGCCTCCACTGCAAACTCAAAATGTTACCTCACCCTCGCCGATCGCCCTTGTGCGTTCAGAATACAAAACTATTACAAACAAGCGCACATGCATAGCGCGTCACCGCACAGCAGGACGGCCAACCGTCGATCGCGCGTTTTTATGAAGGGGAGAGGAGATCAGTACCGGGGACCCTACTGCGCCCATACTAGCCCGTTACCGTTGCTTCCTTCCGGACCTGGCGGGATTGGCGGGATTACGTCGCGTAGGGCCCGGCTTTCGAAGTCTACCATCGCCCCGCCATCTGAACCAACACCTCGCCCGGCGTTCACGGCTACGATAGTGAATAAGCAGGCCCGCTCTCAACGGGGACGAACATCTCGACCCGCAAGCCCTCAAGCTGTACGGAAAGCTTCGGCAACGCCATGCAGGCGGCCATCTCGAACGGTTGATGAAAAGCGATCGCGAAAAGCTCATCGAAGCCGCCTCGCACTGAGCGTATTCATTCGCACGGTATCATCCAACCATCCGAATGCCCGAATCCGCCAAGTCCCCGCACGCTCTCTACACCGCCCGCCAAACCTCCCTTACAGCCGCGCTCCACACTCTCGAACGCCACAGCCTCTATCTCCGCATAGCTCTCCTTTCCCTCGCGAGCCTCACCCTTCTACTTGTTTACCTGACGATCTATCGCAACGCCCCTGCTTGGCAGCCCCTCCTCGCGTTGCTAGCCACCTTCGCCGCCCTCTTTTATCTTCTCCGCAACCGCGCCCAGCAAGACCGCCTCACCCGCCTTCTCGCCCTCTACAATGGAGCCCTCGCCCGCGTCGCCCCGCAAACAACTGGCTCCACCCCGCAATCCGGCCACACCGGCGAGCAGTTCCGTACCCCCACCCACCTCTACGACCGCGATCTCGCCATCGTAGGACCCGACTCCCTCTTCGGCCTGCTTGCCACTGTCCGCACCGGTGTAGGCCAGCGAGGCCTCGCTCGCGACCTCCTCGAACCCCACACCCGCGAAGCCACTCTTGCCCGTCAAGCCGCAATCCGCGAGCTCGCTCCCCGCCTCGACCTCCGCGAATCGCTTCACCTTCTCGGCGTCAGCCCATTTCAGCAGCTCCCCGCCAACTTCTTCGACACCTGGCTCGACACCCCGCCGCCCGCCTTCCCCCGGGCATTGCGTCCCGCCCTGATCGCCGTCACCGCCGCATATCTCCTCCTCGCCCTTGCAGGCGTCCTCGGCCTCGCCTCCTGGTCCCTGCTCCGTCCCAACATCCTCCTGCTGCTCTCTCTCCAAATCGCCCTTTCGCTCACCGCCCGTTCTCGTGTCCTCCCCCTGCTCGATGCCTCCTCCCGCCTCGCCAACCAGATGCAGATCTTCTCGGACGGCATCGCCCTTCTCCAGGCCGAGCGTCTCCAATCCCCGCATCTCATCGCGCTCCAGCACTCCACCGACGAACCCACCGACGCCGTCCCCGCCATCGCCCGCATCCGGCGCCTCTTCGCCGTTGTTGAACAGCGCACTAAAAATATCTCCCTTATTCTCTCGCTCTTTCTCGCCGGAGGCACCCACGCCGCCCTCTCCATCGCCGCCTGGAAGCGTCAACACGCCGCCGCCATGAAGCTCTGGCTCGCCGCTTGGGCCGAGTTCGAATCCCTCAACGCCCTCGCCACCTACGCCTTCGAGCATCCTGAAAACACCTACCCCGAAATCCTCCCCGAAGACTCGGCAATCTTTGAAGCCACCTCCATCGCCCATCCGCTCCTCCCCTTTACCGCCGTCCCCAACGACATCGCCCTCAACGCCGCCCAAAGCCTCTACCTCATCTCCGGCTCCAACATGGCCGGCAAATCTACTCTCCTCCGCGCCATCGGCCTCAACGCCGTCCTCGCCGCCGCCGGTGCCCCCATCCGCGCCTCGGCTGCCCACATCTCCCCGCTCGCCATCGGCGCGTCCCTCGCCCTCACCGATTCCCTCGCCGAAGGCAAGTCCAAGTTTCTCGCCGAGGTCGAACGCCTCCACGCTATCCTCCAGCTCGCCGAGCAACCCACCCCCGTCCTCTTCCTGATCGACGAGATCTTCTCCGGCACCAACTCCCTCGACCGTCGCATAGCCGCCGAAGCCGTCGCCCGCGCCCTCATCACCCGCGGAGCCATCGGCGCGCTCTCCACCCATGACCTTACCCTTACCG
>CAXTRY010000145.1:0-5642 GCA_964246805.1 uncultured Acidobacteriaceae bacterium | reverse complement strand
CCGTATGGATCTCCAGCATCGGCACCCCCACCGGCACCTCCGACACCATCGCCTCGCGTGTCGTCCGCAGCCCGGCGTCCCTATCCATCAGCGAAACATCCGTCGACGTCCCGCCCATATCGAAACCGATCATCTTCGTAAACCCGGCCAGCTGCCCTACCCGCCAGGCTCCCAGCACCCCGCCCGCCGGGCCGGACAGCACCGTCCGCACCGGCTCCCGCGCCGCCAGCCCGGCCCCCACAATCCCGCCGGAGCTTTGCATCACGCTCACCGTCCCGCCCGCGAACCGCTCCGCCACACCGTGTTCCAACTCGCCCAAATAGCGCCCGACCTTCGGCTGCAGGTATGCATTCACCACGACCGTCGCCCCGCGCTCGTACTCCCGGAACTCCGGCAAAATCTCATGCGATACCGACACCGGCAATCCAAGCTCCGCCAGCGCCCCCGCTACCCGCCGCTCGTTCACCGGGTTGGCGAACCCGAAAAGCAGCGACACGGCGATAGCCTCCGCTCCACTCGCCCGCACCCGCTCCCGCAACTCGGCAAGCTCCTCATCAGCCGGCGCGCGCAACACGACGCCCTCCGCCGATATACGCTCCATCACTCCGAACCGCAGCTCCTCCGGTACCAGGCAAGGCAGCGGCGACCGCATCCAGTCATACAAACTCGGTCGCGCCTGCCGCCCGATCGCGATCGCATCCTCAAACCCCGCCGTCGTCACGTACGCCACGCGCGCCCCCTTCCGCTCGAGCATCGCGTTGGTTCCCACGGTCGTCCCGTGCCGAACCTCCGGCACAATCGCCCCCGCTTCTCGCATCGCCTCCTCCACCGCCGAAAGCACAGCCGCTCCCGGCTCCCCCGGAGTCGAAGCCACCTTTAACACCCGCAGCTCCCCTCCCTCCACCCATACACAATCCGTGAAAGTCCCGCCGCTGTCCACCGCTATGCGCATCCCACCATCTTCGCTCATCCGCTCCCTTCGCATTTATTCTTCCCCTACGGCAAACAAGCAGCGGCAAACAAGCAGCATGGACAACCCCGCTGCGGTATCGTCAACACAACCTCCATGCCCTTCGACCTAATGCTCGACCTCGATCGACTCCCCGGCACCTTCCGGCAGCTCGCCCGCGACCCCGCGCGCCGCAACGCCCTCCTCGCCGCGTCGCTCGGCTGGATGCTCGACAGCATGGACGTCATGCTCTATTCGCTCATGATGCCCGCCATCAGCCGCGATCTGGGGATGTCCCCCGCCATCGCCGGAGGCATCCTCTCGCTCACCCTCATCGCCGCCGCCGCCGGAGGCATCACCTTCGGCTTCGTCGCCGACCGCCTCGGCCGTACCCGCGCCCTCTCGCTCTCCATCCTGATCTACTGCGTCTGTACCGGTCTGTGCGCCCTCGTCCACACCGTTCCGCAACTCGCGCTCTGCCGAATGCTCCTCGGCCTGGGAATGGGTGGCGAATGGGCCGCCGGAGCCGCCCTCGTCGCCGAAACCTGGCCCGCCCGTCATCGCGGCAAGGCCCTCGGCCTCGTCCAAAGCTCCTGGGCCATCGGCTACGCGCTCGCCGCCGCCGTCGCCGCGCTCCTCCAACCCCACTTCGGCTGGCGAGCCGTCTTCCTCGTCGGCATGGCACCCGCCCTACTCACCGCCTGGATACGCCGCCGCGTCAAGGAACCTGAAGCCTGGGTTATCCAGCACGCTCAGCCCATCAATACCGCGCGCTTCGCCCAACTCTTCCGCGCGCCCCTGCTCCGCTCCACCCTCGTCGTCACCACCATGAACGCCGCCAGCCTCTTCGCCTGGTGGGGACTCTTCTCCTGGGTGCCCAGCTTCCTTGCACTGCCCATCGCCCAGGGTGGCCACGGCCTCGACATCGTCCACACCGCCACCTGGACGATCCTCATGCAGGCGGGCACCTTTCTCGGCTATACCAGCTTCGGCTGGCTCGCCGACCGTTTCGGCCGCAAGCGCGTCTATATCGCTTATCTCGTCCTCGCCGCCGCGGTCGTACCGCTTTACGCCCTTGCACGAAGTCCGCTCGCCGTCCTCTGGCTCGGTCCCGTCGTCGGCTTCTGGGGAACCGGTTACTTTTCAGGCTTCAGCGTGATCTCCAGCGAAGCCTTCCCCACTGCCCTGCGAGGCCGTGCCATGGGCTTCGCCTACAATCTCGGCCGCGTCGCGTCCGCCGCCGCGCCGTTCCTGGTGGGCCGCGTCTCTGAAGGACGCGGTATCGGTCCCGCGTTGACCCTCACCTCCGCTGGATTCCTCGCCGCCGCCCTCACCGCGACAGCCCTTAAAAGCAAACCGGCACAGCCGTAGCCGTGCCCTTGCCTCTCCCCATCGACTAACCTATCCCGCCCAGGCCCCGGACATTCCCCCCATCCCGAACATGGCCGGAAAGAATGGGGCCGCCACTTTCGGTGCTTTCTGCGAACACCACGTATCGTTCGCAATCACTTCCAGCACGTGCCCTACTTCAATGCGGCACTCCTCGATCTGTCCATCCGCCAGCTCCAGCACGCTTCGCACCTTCAAGTGCACGGTGGAGACGCGGTTGGGCCGCATGCCCGGCCATAGCTTCACGACGCGCATATCGGCATCCAGGCCCACGGCGTCGATCGTAAACTTCATGCCCATCGTATGGATGCCGGAGGAGGGCTGAATCAACAGCCCGCCCCCCGTATCCAGACCCGTCCTGCCCAGCAGGCCCACAAGCCGCGTCAGCGACTTGTCCGCGCAGCCGATACAGTGCCCAATCTCCGTGCCTGCCGATTGATTGATGATCGTGATCGTCTTCATGGTCTCTTCTTCTTATTTGTTCGGAATGTTGAAGGAGTTACGCCGTCGCCTTCGACTTGCGGCGATAAACGATAAAGCCCAGAACCGTCACCGCCAGCGCGCTGGCAACAATGCGAATCATGTCGGGATTCATAAGTGTGTCCTCCTTTCCCCTAGAGGGATATATCGTGCTCCACACGCTATATCGGCACCGCGCGCGCGTTCTTTACTTCCTGGTTCGCTACCCCAAAGTACCCAAGCTCCCTCACCTTTTCTATTCATCCGTACCACCGCGCCGATAGAGGCCACAGGCATGGAAAATATCCCTCGCCCACGGCTTTCGACCTATCGTTTCGTCCGGCGTCTGAGACCTTCGCGGCCGCCTCGTCCCAAGTCACCCATCTGGTCCATTCGCCGGATGAATCGAACAATCTTCCAAGGAGACCAACCATGAACAAGCTGAACAAGACCCTCAACCTCTTCCTCGCCGACGAGTCCGGTCAGGACCTCATCGAGTACGCCCTCGTCGCCGCCCTCATCGGCCTCGGCGCCGTCGCTTCCCTCACCACCCTGCGCACGGCCATCACCGGCGCCTTCACCTCCATCGGCACCTCCATCACCAGCGCGACCTAATTGTTCGGGGAGACCGTACATGGCGTCCGGTCTCCTTCTTCTTAAACCTTCGGGCTCTCCCCCATGAATCATCTGAAGAAACACTTTATTCGGGTAGCCGTTTCGATCAGACGCAACGACTCCGGCCAGGACCTGATCGAGTATGCGCTTGTGGCCACCGTCGTCGCCCTGGGCGCGGCCGCGTCCATGCGATACATCCAGATAGCCATCCTCAACGCCGTTTACAACAGCATCAACATCGTCATCGCTTCCTTCTAGCTGCCGGGGACACGCGGCGATCGTTCAAAGGTGACTCACATGCCTGCGCGAACAAGCTTTTTCCGCGACGACTGCGGCCAGGACTTGATCGAATACGCGCTCATCGCCGCTCTTATCGGCCTGGGCGCGATCGCGGCCGTTCGCAATCTCGGCACGATCATAGGCAATCAGCTCACTGCGATCGGCACATCGTTTCAGAGCGCCGTCTAAAGCCGCGTCCCGTGGTCTCCTCGCCGCAAATCCCTTGCCGCGAAGGGCCCGATGCAAACAAACCCTCATCCTCCCGCTATTCCATCCGATAAACCTCCCATAGGGCACATTACTTGTCCGAAGAACTTGGAAGATTCACAGAACGAACCGCCCGCAAGGCTTCAACGGTGATTCGTATCCTGCTTCGTCTGGGAAAACCATGCACCAGCTGGTCGCACAATTCGTTCTCCCCGCCACCGCCATCGCCTGCGTGCTCGCCGCGTCGTTCTTCGATCTCAAGAGCCGGCGCATCCCCAACCTGCTCACCGGTCCAGCCATGCTCGTCGGCTTGACCCTTCACTTCTGCTCCGGAGGCTGGCGGGATCTTCTCTCCTCCTTCGGCGCGCTGCTTCTCTGCGGTCTGGTCTTTCTGGTCTTCCATCTGGCCGGCGGCATGGGTGCCGGAGACGTCAAACTTATCGCGGCCCTCGGCTCGATGCTCGGTCTCTCCCATGCCGCCTCCCTCCTTATTCTGACCGCCCTCGCCGGCGGCACCCTTGCTCTCGGCTTCGCCCTGTATCGCGGACGGCTGCGCGAGACCTGCGGCAATGTCCTCGCCCTCGCCGCCCACCATGCAGAGCAGGGCCTGACCCCGCATCCCGAACTCAACGTCCGCAACGATGCCATCCTTCGCCTCCCCTATGCGCTCGCCATCGCCGCCGGCTGCATCCTTACCGTCACGCTCCAGTCCGCGCCGGGGATCCGATGAACGCCCGCCGCCTGATGCCGGCTCTCTTCGCCGCCCTGGTCGTCTCCGGGCTGTTTACCTATATCCTCAGCCGCCGCTTCGCCAAACCCGTAGCCGCCGCCGCCCCCGTGCACCGCTTTGTAGCCGCCACCAGGAACCTCGAAGCCGGCGAGCAGATCCAGCCTTCCATGCTCACGCTCGCCGACTGGCCCGCCTCGCAGCCCCTCAAGGGAGCCTTCAGCAAGCCGGAAGAACTCAACGGACGCGTCCTTCTCTTCCCCATCGCCGCCGGGGAGATCGTCCGCGACCACCATCTCGCCGCCGCCGGCACCGGCAACGGCCTTACCGCCCATATTCCCGAAGGCATGCGCGCCATCGCGGTGCGCTCCGACGAGGTCGCCGGCGTCGCCGGATTTCTGCTGCCCGGCACCTTCGTCGATGTCCTCGTCACCTACCGTCCCGCCTCCACCACGCCCGGCGTCGGCGACCTGATCACCTCCACCGTTCTTCAGAACGCCCGCGTCCTCACCTCCGGCCAGAAGATGGAAGCCGACCCCTCCGGCAAAGCCGAAATGGCCTCCGTCGTGACTCTCCTGGTCACGCCGCAGGACGCCGAAAAGCTGACCCTCGCCAGCTCCCTGGGCAAAATCCTCTTCGTCCTCCGCAACGGAGCCGACCGCAAAGACGTAGCCGATCTCACCCCCCAAACCTCGCTGCCGGGAACTGTCAAGCCCTCCACGGCCGGCGAGCCGCCGCCGGAAGCCGCCCATCGCCGCGCGCCGCGCATCGCCGCCGCTCCAAAGTCCACCTATTCCGTGCAAGTCCTCTCCGGCAACAAGCTCACCGAGCAAACCTTTGAAAGGCTGGATCGATGACCTCCTTCGCCCACCCTACCGCGCGGGCAGCCGCCATCGTTCCCACCGCGCTCCTTTTTGCCGCCTCGGGCGCGTTCGCCCAGCAGATCGCCCAGCAGATCGCCAGGACCACGCCGCCTCAGCTCAACGCGAGCTTCGTCGGTCTGCATCAGCCCCCCGT
>CAXTRY010000144.1:0-5674 GCA_964246805.1 uncultured Acidobacteriaceae bacterium | reverse complement strand
GAACCTACGACTTCCACCGTGTGAAGGTGGCACTCTACCGCTGAGTTATGCGCCCGCAAACCTACACCAAGCCGTCCCACAACAGGCCTTGCATGGAGGTTAGTATAGCATCTACCCAGCTCGCCCGTAAGCTGTAGCAGTACAATAAAGCGTCTCATGCCCTCGCCCGTTCCAACAAGCCGTCCCGTTTCCTTGCCCCCAGATCGCTTCGCCGAACATACGCCGCCATCGGGTCTCGATCTCCCCGTTATAACGCAACCTGAAACCGGAAACAGGGTCATAGATACTATGGCTACGCTGGCGATCAACCCGACGCACCCTCATCCCGGCAATGTGGACGCAGCGATGGCAGCTTTTCACGCCCCCGGCGACTTCGCCCACCTGGAAGATTCCGAGATTATGCTCGCCCTGCGCGCAGGCGACATGGCGGGTTTCGACCATCTCATCGCTAAATACCGAAAGCCGATTATCCACTTCATGTTTCGCATGGTGCACAACCAGGCGATCGCCGAAGAGCTCGCTCAGGAGGTCTTCCTTCGCGTATATCGTTCCCGCGAGACCTACCGCGCCGAAGCCCGTTTCTCCACTTGGCTCTACCGTATCGCCACTAACCTCGGTGTCAACCATGCTCGCGACAATCGACACGAGCGTACCGCGTCGACCGTCTACCTTGACGAGGCCGATGCGGAGACAGGTACTACGCCGGATGTCGCCGATGCCACTCCCGGAGCTGAGTCTGCCCTGCTTCGCCGCGAACGCCTCAACGCTATCCGGCAGCATGTACTCGCTCTTCCCGAACGCCAACGAAGCGCCGTGCTGATGCATAAGTACGAGGGCATGGACTATCGCCAGATCGGCGACATCCTTAAGCTCTCCGAGTCCGCCACCAAATCGCTCCTCTTTCGCGCTTATCAGACCCTACGCGAAAGCCTAAAAGACTTTGTCTAACGCTTGCGTCTCACCCCGTCTTACAGTACGAAAGGGCCACCATGCAGTGCAATGATTTTCGCGACCAGCTTCCCGAGCTTCTCTTCGACCCACGGTCGATTTCGAGCGACGCGAAGGCGCATCTCGGCCTTTGCGAGCCGTGTGGAAAGGAGTACGCCTCCTTCCAGTCCACCTTCATCCTGCTTGACGCCTGGCAGGCACCCGAACCTTCACCGTACTTCGACCAGAGGCTCGCCGTGCGTCTCCGCGAAGAGGCGGCCGCTCCCCCGGCTGGCTGGTTTGAGCTCCTGCGTACCCGAATTCTCTTCAATACCGGCGCACAGTTCCGCCCCATGCTTGCAGGGGCCATGGCGGCCATCCTGCTAATCGGCGGTGGCACCTTTGCCGGTGTTTCCACCCTCTCCAGTCCCCCACGCTCCACTCAAGTCTCCGCCACCGTGGACGACTTGCAAATCCTTGATAAGAACGATCAGACTTTTCAACAGATGGACCAACTCCTGCAGGACGAGCAACCGGTCGAAGATGCCGCGCCTTCACCCAGAAGCTAACTGTAAATATTGATTACGAAAGGAGTCATCTCGCAGTAAGCTGATCACATTCCATCGGAGCTTTATCCAACCAGGTTCGCGCACGCAATTGCCATGCCTCTCTCCACTCCATCACGGTTCGCTAGGTCCACGGCACATGCATTGGTGCTCGCCGTGTACTGCGTTGTCCCTACCATTTCTTCGGCTCAACCGCAGACGCGGTCCAATTTGCGTCCGCCAGCCGCCAAGTCCTCAAAACCCCAGCAAGAGCACCTTGCCCAATGGATGGACCGTCACCGCAGTCTGCCCTTGTCGCAGCAGCAGAGTGCCTTGGAGCATGAACCTGGCTTCCAGAGCCTTCCGGCCGAGACGCAACAGCGGATGCGCGATCGCCTGACGCAGCTGAACGCCATGCCGGCCGAGCAGCGCCAGCGTCTTCTCGAACGGACCGAGGCCATGGAGCAACTCTCCCCCATCCAGCGGCAGCAGATTCGCGGGGCCATGCAGCAACTCAGCAGCCTTCCACCTGATCGCCGCCGCCTGGTGGCGCGCGCCTTCCGCGACATGCGCGAGATGCCCGTGCCGGAACGGCAGGCCGTCCTCGGCTCTGATCGCTTCCGCGGCCAATTCTCCGAGGGTGAACGCGCGACTCTCTCCAATCTCCTGACGGTCGAGCCTTATCTTCCCCTCAAGAGGTCTAGCGACAACCCAGAACCATAACGCCTGGCCTCGCTGGAGTACCGGGTAGCTCCCACAGACCGGCTTCAAGATTGACAATACCCGAGGGCGCGGCTAACGTAACTGAATGTCGTCTCCCCTCCAGCTTTGTTGTTGCGGCTGTTTCTAAGCTCACCTCATGGCGTCTGTGCATACGAGACACTCCTTCCCAATCCTTCCTCCCGGTACGTCAAAATAAATTGAGTCTTCCATGAAGCTTCTCGCCATTCTTCTCCTCCTTTCTGTCTCCGGAATCGCACAAGGAACTCATTCGTTCGCCGCCCTTTGGCAAGGTACCGCCTCCGTCCAGGGCCAACAAGTTCCCCTCACGCTCAAACTCTCCGGCAGCAGCCAATCGCCATACGCCGCCCTTTGCAACGGCCCCGAGACCAGCCCCGCCACGACCGCGACGCTCACCGGTAACCACCTCGTCCTGTCCTTCAACTATTTCGCACGCACCCTCGACGCCACCCTCTCCGGCGATACCCTCTCCGGCACCTTCACCATCGGCAATCACAAGCTGCCGTTCACGCTCCGCCGTGCCGACGCGGCCGCTCCTTCCACTCCCATGCCGTCAAGCCTCCAGGGCGATTGGGAGATTGCCGTCCACAGCGCCAAGGGCGAGTCGGCCTGGCAGCTCCGCATCGGAGCCGGCAAAGAAGGCCGGCAAGCCGTCATCCAGCGCATCGACGGCGATACCGGCACGCTCTACGGCCAATATGACGCCGCCACCGGCACCGCGTTCTTCTCCCACTTTACCGCCGCCGGGCCCGCCCTCTACAGCATCAAGCCCCAGCCGGATGGCAGTCTCCTCGTCAGCAACCTCCTGAGCGAAACCCAAAAAGACCTGATAGCTCGCCGACCCGCCGAAGCCCGCCGGCAGCACCTCGTTGCCCCCACCGACCCCACGCAGCAGACCACGCTCAAAGACCCCGCCGCGCCCCTCCGCTTCAGCGCGCCCGACCTCTCCGGCAAGCTCGTCTCCAGCACGGACGCTCGCTTCGAAGGCAAAGTTCTCCTCGTCGCCGTTGGCGGCTCCTGGTGCCCCAACTGCCATGACGAAGCTCCACTCCTCGAAAGTCTCTATACCCGTTTCCACTCCCGAGGCTTTGAAGTCGTCGACCTCTCCTTTGAAGAAGCCGATCAACTGAAAGACCCTACCCGCCTCCGCGCCTTCATCGCCCGCTACGGCATCACCTACCCCGTCCTCCTCGCGGGCGAGCCCGATCAGCTCAACGAGAAGATCACCATTGCCAACAACCTTAATTGCTGGCCCACCTCCTTCTTCGTCGGGCGCGATGGCCGCGTCAAGGAGATCCACGCCGGATTCGCCAGTCCCGCCAATCCACCCGCGCACGAGCAACTCGAAAATCAGGTTACCGAACTTATCGAGCAGCTCCTCGCCGAACCCGTACCCACCCAAAGCGCCGCGCGTTAGTTCTTCAGGAAGTTCTTCGCCAGGAACAGCACATTTGCCGGACGCTCCGCCAGCCGCCGCATAAAATACGGGTACCACTCCGTTCCAAACGGAATGTATACCCTCACCCCATAGCCCTCGGCCGCCAGCTTTCGTTGTAGATCGCGCCTCACTCCGTACAGCATTTGGAATTCGAACGCGCTCTTCGCAATTCCCCGCTCGCCGGCAAACCGGCAGATCGCCTTCACGATCGCTTCATCGTGCGTCGCCATCCCGCAAAACACGTGGGAACTCACCATCCGCTCCGCCAGCTTTATGTAATTCGCGTCCACGTCGCTCTTCGCCGGAAACGCGACTGTCCCCGCTTCCTTGTACGCGCCCTTGCACAGCCTTATACGAATTCCCTGCCCCAGCAGCCGCTCCGTATCCGCCTCCGTCCGGTAAAGATACGATTGCAGCACCGCCCCTACCCGGCTCGGCCATCGCGCGTGGAGCCGCTCTACTACACCCAGCGTTGCTTCTGTCAGCTCACTGCCTTCCATGTCCACCCGCAAAAAGCTTCCTGTCGCCTCCGCATGAGCCGCAATCTCGCCGGTAATCCGCTCCGCCAGCCCCGCGTCAAACTCCATCCCCATCTGCGTCAGCTTGGCGCTCACATTCGCGTTCAGCCCCTCCGCCGCAATCGCGTCCAGCAGTCGATGATAGATCTCAGCCGAGGCGCGGGCCTCCGCCTCGACCGCGACGCTCTCTCCTAGAGAATCGAGCGACACCGCGATGCCTTCGCGATTGACCGCCCTGCACGCGGCAAGCGCCTCCTCCACCGTCATCCCGGCGACAAACCGCCCGGACAGCCTACGCCCCAGCGAAGACCGCTCTGAAAAACTCCGAAGCCCCTTGTTCCGGGAAAGTGCAATAAACGCCGAACGCAGCAAATACACCACCTAAGCACAGCTTAACACCCTACAGCCGTCGAGATCGCTTCCCCCTCCTTGCTCGATGTGGAGACTTCCCGTTAACGCGTGGACTCCGCCCCGCCAGCCCGCTTCACTCCGTGCTTGACCTGCGGCGTCACCATCGTGCTCGTATCCATCATCGCCGCGATCGCCTCATCGTACCGTCCTCGCGCCGAGTTCGAACGGATCACCGTCATGTCCTCCAGCATCTTTATGCCATCTTTTAGATAGCTTATCCGGCTGCGCTCATCGTGCCCCCAGCTTACCGGCACCTCCGCGACCGTATACTTCAGCTTCTGCGCGATAAACAGAATCTCAGGATCGAACCCCCATCGCTCAATCCGCTGCAGCCGGAAGATCACTTGCGCCGCCGACCGCTTGAACGCCTTAAATCCGCACTGCGTATCCTTAAACGGCAGTCCCATCACCCGCCGCGTAATCCAGTTGAAACACCGCCCAAATACCTGCCGGTAAAGCGGCTGTTGAATGGTCTGCCGGGTCCGGTCCATCCACCGCGATCCAATCACCACATCCGCGCCCGCGACGAGCGCCGCCAGCAGCCGCTCCGCTTCTTCGATTGGAGCCGACAGATCAGCGTCCGTAAACACCACCACATCTCCCGCCGCCTGCAATAACCCGTTTCGTACCGAGTAGCCCTTACCGCGATTGCCCGGATTCTGCACCAGATGCAGCCGTGGATACGACTCCATCCACCGCTTTACAATCTCGGGCGTCTCGTCACGAGAGCCGTCATCGACTACCAGCACCTCCGCGTCCCACCCGCGACTCTCCACACACGTCATGATTTTATCCAACGTCAATTCAATGCGCGCCGCCTCGTTATACGCGGGAACCACGATGCTCAAATAAGGATGGCTCATCGAACGATCCGCCTTTCAGGAGGATGCTTTTTCATAGTTCCCAATATCTAACGAACGGGAACATCATACGTTAATACATAGACTCTTCACCACACTGCAAAGTTCCATACACGGCGCAAAGCTATGGCACCCGAAGCGGGAAACCGGTTCGTTGCCGGAATGCCTCTCGTGAAAACGCTCCACGGCACCGCGACCCCTGATACACTCGCCCCATGCCGGAAGAAGTTACCC
>CAXTRY010000143.1:0-5704 GCA_964246805.1 uncultured Acidobacteriaceae bacterium | reverse complement strand
CTAAATCCTCTTCAACCGAGACAGCAGGAGCCCGCAACATCCCCGGCACTCGCAGCAGCGCATTTACATCCGGCTCCGCCCCCACCACCCCGCAAGCCTCCGCAGCCTCACGAAACGCCGTCAGATGTCCCGCCAGCAGCTCCCGGTTCACCTCCAACCCCGCCGCGACCGCCTCCCGCCGAACCATCTGCATCGTCACATCCACATGGCCCCGCCGCACCCGCTCCTTCACGAGCCGTCGCACTTCAGCCTCGATCGCGTCACACCCAGGCGGCAGTCGCAGCGACAGATCCAGAAAGCGATGATTCACCCCCTTGATCGTCAGCGAAGCTCCCTCTCCCTCCACGCTTGCAAATCCAGTCATCGAATACATCATGCCACCCCCTCCACGGCCACCAAGTCGTCTTCGGCAAACTGCATCGCATAGAGGCGGCGATAGCTCCCTCCCCGCGCCATCAGCTCCTCATGCGTCCCCATCTCGGCAATCCGGCCCGCCTCGATCACCGCAATCCGTGTCGCCCGCCGCACCGTCGACAACCGGTGGGCGATCACAAAGACCGTCCGTCCCTGCATCAGATTCGCCAGCGCCGCCTGCACAAATCGCTCGCTCTCCGTATCCAGAGCGGAAGTCGCTTCGTCCAGCACCAGAATCGGCGCGTTCTTCAGGATTGCCCGCGCGATCGCCAGCCGCTGCCGCTCGCCCCCGCTGAGCCGCGCTCCCTTCTCTCCAATTACCGTTTTGTACCCGTCCGGCATGGCCAGAATGAAGTCGTGCGCCAGCGCCATCTTCGCCGCCGCCTCCACCCGCGCCATCGGCACGTCCGGCCGCCCATACGCGATGTTGTTCCGCACCGTGTCGTTGAACAGGATCGTCTCCTGGGTCACCTTCCCGATCTGCGCCCGCAGGCTGGCGATCGTCACGTCTCGCAGGTCATGCCCGTCCAGCGTGATCCGCCCGGCGTTCACGTCAAAGAACCTCGGCAGCAGGTTCACCAGCGTCGACTTACCCGCCCCGCTTGGCCCCACAAACGCGATGACCTCCCCGCGCTTCACCTCCAGATCGATCCCATCCAGTACACGCCGAGGCCCCTCATCCGTCGGGTAGCTAAATGCAACATCTTCAAACTTGATAGTTTCCCCAAACCCTTTCAGCACGAACGCCCGCTTCCGCTCCCGCACATCATCCTGCGCGTCCATGAACTTGAAGATCTCCTCGCTCGCCCCCAGCGCCTGCTGAAAGCTGTTGTAGAACAGCGCAAACTTCCGCACCGGATCGTACAGCGAGAACACCGCGAACAGGAACGCGATGAAGTCCCCCGTCTTCATGTGGTGTCCGACGATCTGCCGCCGCCCAACAAACAGCAGCAGCGCGATCGCGATCGACCCTACCGCGTCCATCAGCGGCGACGAGATCGCCTGCACCGACACCGACTTTAGATTCGCGCGGAACAGCCGCCCCGCCGCCCGCCGGAACCGCTCCATCTCCCACAGCTCCATCCCGAACGCCTTCACGATCCCGTTGCCGGTGATCGTCTCGTGCAGAATGTTCTGGATCTCGGCCAGCTTGTCTTGTCCGGTCCGCGTCGTCGTCCGCACGCTCCGGCCAATCCGTCGCGCCGACGAGATCACCACCGGGATAAACAGCAGCAGCACCCACGCCAGCTTGCCCCCCAGAATCACCACCGCACCCACGACAAACACCAGCGTGAAAAACTGCTGCAGAAACTCCCCCAACACGCTCGACATCGCCGTCTGCACCCGCTCGATGTCGTTGATCAGCGTGGACAAGAGCGTCCCGGTCGTGTGCCGCTGGAAGAACCCCACCGACCGCCGCAGCACCGCGTCGTAAAGATCGTTCCGCAGGTCCGTAATCATTCCGAACCCGGCGTAGTTCACCAGGTACGTGCCCGCGTAATCGCAGACCGACTTGATCACCGCCGACAGCACCAGCGCATACGCCACCACGTTCCATGCGTTGTGGAAGTGGCTCGGCACCAGAAAATGCAGGTTCAACGCCCGCCGCAAATGCGGCAGATGGAAGATCAACACATCCGTATACGGCGCGTCCGGGTTCAACACCTGGTCGAAGATCGGCTTTACCAACAGCAGCCGGAACGCCGCCATCGCCCCTACCGCCGCCATCAACCCCACCGACAGCAACGAGTACAGCGCATACGGCCGCACATACAGCAGCAATCGCCAAACCCGCTTCACGCCCTGCCTGCCGATCTGCCCGCCGCCGCCCGCACACGTCCCATTGCACCGATTCTACGGCGCAACGGTGCTTGCCGCGCCGACGACCTGGAAGGGTATGGCTTCAGCCATGCCGTAGCGCCATTCCCTGGCTTGTCATTCGCAGAGAAGCGTAGGAATTTGCTTCGACCGCAATACAATCAAATCGACAGATCAGGTCTGTCGATATGAAGCTCTATTACCTTGCCGCCACAGCCTTGTTGAGCTTCTTTTCCGTAGGTATTTCCGGCTTTGCGCAGCCGTCCAGCAACGCGGCTCAGTACCTCAATGCCGCGCTCGATCTCATGCAGTCCTACTCCTTGCATCGCAAAGAGATAGACTGGCCCGCATTACGCAAGCAAGCGTTCACTTATGCGCGAGACGCAAAGGTCACGCAAGAAACCTATCCCGCCATCGTCTTTGCCTGTACGCAACTGAAAGTCAACCAAGGCACCTGCCTGCAACAACCTCACGGTACGCCCATTGCCATTCAGCTTCAAACCACCACCATCTTACGCGCCGCCGAAGAAGCATCCCATGGACGCCCACTCACTCCACCCTCCATATCCCCATTTTTTGGGAGAGATTCCTTTTCGCTAGCGATGCTTCGTCACGCGGACAAAAAATACGCCTATCTCGTAGTTACCACGGCCATGGGCTCACACGCGGAATCCCTGAACCCCCGCTATCGCCACCGCTGGGCGGAGACGCTGTACAGCCTGGTCAACAAGGGAATCCAAGCCGGCGCGCAAGGCTGGATACTCGACCTTCGCGGCCAGAATAAGTGGGCGAGCTTTGCCCCGATCTTCGCCGGTCTTCAGCCTCTCTTCGGTAATGGCACTATCCTGAAGTTCCGCAGTCCCAAATCTAGTCACACCACATCCATCAAAGATGGCACGATCCTTGAACAGGTCCGCTTTGCCAATCCTTATGTCGAAGAGCGGATCGACGAAGCACTAAGTTATACCCCCAAAGACTCTCCCCTGGCTGTTCTAATCGACCGCGAAACGCAAGGCGCCGCCGAGGTTTTCGCCGTCGCCTTGAAAGGCCGTCCGAAGACCTGCTTCATCGGCCAACGCACCGGCGGCTTTACCGATTCAGGAGCGGGTTGGCCACTCGCGGATGGAGCGTTACTGGACATCGTGACAGAACAAGTCTTCGACCGAAACGGTCACGCCTATCCCGAAGGAGTAGAGCCTAATCTAGAACGAAATAATCTTTCTAAAATCCCCGCCATCGCCAGCGATCCGGCAATTATTGCCGCGCAAAATTGGCTGGCAACCCAAAACAAATAACTTTAAAACTTAAATCGATACCGCACCTCCCCAAACACCTCCCTCGGATCGTTGTAATGAAATCCCCCAAACGTCAGGCTGTTATCCAGCAACACCCGCCGATTCCCCACATTCGTTGCCGTCACCGAAGCCGTCATCCTCTCCCCGAAGCTCCGCCCAATGGATAAGTCCACCGTCGTATGCCCCGGTAGATACGCATTCGGATATGGCGTAGCCGGAGCGGGATTCCCGTTCGTAACCCCGACCCATACGCTAGATTCCCCGCCACGGTCATCCTCCACGGCAGCGTCGCGTTCCACCCCGCACTCAACGTATTCCGCTGGTCGTGATCCACCGGCCGGTACCCCGGCGCAACATCGCACTGCGGCGACCCTACGGGCGCGCATACCAGGCCACCTGTCAACGCCCCCTGCTGCTCCGCGATCTGATTCAAATACGCCAGATGCCCTTGCCCAAACCGCCTCAGCCGAGGCGACCGCACCGTCACCTCCCACGCTCGCACCAACGCCCCGTCCACCGTCACCGGATAATAGATACTCGAATCCCCAATGTTCGAATGGTCGAGAAAGTTGTTCACTCGCGTCTTGAACGTGTCGGCATCGATCACCCACTCGCGCAGTGGAATCTGCACCCCAAACTGATGCTCCTCGTCCCGTTCTCCATGCAGCGGCTCGAAAGCGGTATCGTTCGCCTGCGCGAACTGCACTACCGGCCCCGTCGCCGTCAGCAGCGGCGGAGGCTGATAGAACCGCCCGTAGAACCCGCGAAACACCCATCCCAGCTTCGGCACACGCACCGCCGCTCCAACCCGCGGCGCGACCACGCTCTCCGCAAACTGTCCCTGGAACCGCGTCGCCCGCACCCCGCCGATCAGCGTCAGCCACTCCGCCGCCTTCCAGCTGTCCGACAGATACTCCTCCGACACCCCGCCCGTCGCCCCATCCGGAATCGAAAACGCACTCATCCCGATCCGTCGTTGAAGAGCGCTCCGAAACGGTATCCATCCCGCTGCCCAAACCCATACACCCCCGCCTGCACCGTATTGCGCGCCACCGTTGCCGTCACCGAAGCCTGCGCCCCGCCATAGTTGGAAGCCCGGTCCGAAATCGTCGCCACCGGCGTGTCATTTACCCCGGGCCCGTAGGACGCCCGGTTGCGGTGGTAAAACGGCGACACCTGCAACACTGCGCTCGGCCCAAACGTGTGCAGCCATGACAAAACCAGCACCGCGTCGCTCTCCCGCTGCCCATCCCGCAGACCGCTTGAATCGAACTGGCCATTCTCGAAACTGTTCGGATCGGGATCGTATGGAATCTGGAAGAAGTCCTCCCGCACCTGCGCCACTGCTCGAAACTGGTCCTTCGGCGTCCGGTTCCAAATCACCGACCCAAACCCGCCATACCCATTCGCCGCGTCGTGGTACACCCGCCCAATCGGCGGAGCCAGCCCATAGTCGCTCCGGTTCCCGTTCACGCTTGCGTAGTAAGCCAGCCGCTCCGTGTGGTCGCCAAAGCTCACCTGGTCGTTCGTCTGCAAGAAACTTCCAGCGCTCAGCACCACCTCCGCCTCGCGATCCCGCTCAAAACCCGTCCTCGGTACCACGTTGAAGACGCCATACGTGCGGTCCCCCACATCCGCCGTATAGCTCCCCCGCTGCACCTCAACGTAGTCGATGTCCTTCGGGTCGATCTGCGCCCCAAGATTCCCCGCAATGTTGGTATTGGGAATCTCCACCCCGTCGATCAGCCAGCTCACCTGGTGGCCTCCACGCATATGCAGCTGATCGTGCGTTACATACGCCCCCGGTACGAAGTCGGTAATCATCGCCAGGCTGTTGGTCCGGTCGGCCCCCGGTGTCGCGGCAATCGCTTCCCGGTCGATCAGCATCGCAGGCGTCACGCTGTCCACGCTCGCCCCCGCGCCTTCGACCGAGACCTCCTCCCGCACCGCGCCCACTCGCAGCTCGAAATGCAGCACCGCCGACGTATCGCTCGCCAGCGTCAACGCGCGTCGCTCCTCCGCAAAACCCGTGCCCACCACCGTCACCCGGTACTCCCCCAGCGGCACCGCCGCAAACGAGAACTCTCCATCCGCCCCGGTCACCGCCGTCAGCACAAACCCCGAAGCCGTCGCCTGGACTGCCACCCGCGCCCCCGCCACCGGCCAGTGCTGCGGAT
>CAXTRY010000142.1:0-5708 GCA_964246805.1 uncultured Acidobacteriaceae bacterium | reverse complement strand
AGGTGGGGGCGGGGGCGGAGCCGTCAGCATCGCCGTCATGGCGGTCTTGGGCAGAGCCTCGGGATAGAGAAGCGGGATCAGAACCAAAGTCGCCAGGATCGCGCCGTTAAAAATAAACGTCCCGATCATCCAATACTTGGATTTGGTCTTGATCTGTCCGCCGGATTCCATCAGCGAAGTTTCAAACATGGGCAGCCTCGTTGGCCTTGCGAGAAGGGCTACCAACCTTAGACACCGACGACTCTTTTTTTGTTCCAATTCGGTAAACTGGATAATATGGTCATGAAAAAACGCGGATAATTGGAGACGGTGACAAACCTGCGTCGGTCTCCTTGGCGCTATTCGACATTGCTCGAACCGTTTATCCGTCAATCCGTGAGCGCGTTCTATACTTTGGCGCGTCGCACCGCTGGGAGCGTAGCCACTTTCCCCTGCTTTGCTCGCCAATCCTGATACGCCACCAGCATCGGCGCGGCCACCGCGATCGACGAGTAGGTGCCGATCAAAATGCCCACCACCAGCGCAAACGAGAAGCCATGCAGCACCTCGCCCCCAAACAGATACAGCGACAGCACCGTCAGAAACGTCAGCCCCGACGAAATCACCGTTCGGGTCAGCGTTTGATTGATACTCCGGTTCACTACATCTGAAAGCGACTCCCGTCGCGACTGCGCCAGGTTTTCGCGAATGCGGTCAAAGACGACAATCGTATCGTTCATCGAATATCCAATCAGCGTCAGGATCGCCGCGATCACGGTCAGCGTAATCTCCTGGTTCGTCAGCGAAAACGCGCCCACCGTAATCAGCGTGTCGTGAAAGACTGCTACAACCGCCGCCACGCCATAGATAAGCTCAAACCGGAACCATAGGTACACCAGCATCCCGATCAGCGAATAGATCGTCGCCAGCCACGCCTGCTTTTGCAACTGCTTGCCCGCCGTCGGCCCCACGATCTCCACCTGCTGCACCTCAAACGAAGAATCGTGATAACCGGCGTTCAATGCGTTGATCACGCTTGATCGCCCGGCATCGTGCGCCGCGTCGCCGGCTGTAGCTTGCGGCAGCGCAATCACCTCTTCATTTGCCGACTGCCCCAGCGGCCCGCTGATCTTCTGGATGCGAAAATCCCGCACCCCCGCTGTGTCCAGCGCACGACGCAGATGGTCTTCATTCGGCGCGGACGGAAATTTTACATACACCATCGTCCCGCCCTTGAAGTCCACGCCCTGCGGCAGCCCATGCCAGAACAACATGCTCAGGATGCCCGCCACTGAAAAGATCAGCGAAAACCCAAGGAAGTACCACTTTTTGCCTAGCCAGTCGACATTCGCGCCACGAAACAGTTCCACGTTCCTAAACCCTCAAAATCTCTCAATCTGCGTCATTTCGACCGGAGCGAAGTGGTGGAGAAAGACTCCGCACCCCGCTCAACCATGAAATCTAAATAGATAGCGCGGCACCGCGTTCTCGCCGCTGTAAGCCCGCGTCGAAGATCGTCCGCGATACAAACACTGCCGTAAATAAGTTTGCCAACAAACCGAATGTCAGCGTCACCGCAAATCCACGCACCGGCCCTGTCCCAAATAGAAACAAGATCATTGCCGAAACGATCGTCGTTACGTGCGTATCGATAATCGTGATCCACGCATGGGCGAACCCTTGCTGCACCGATGCCGCCGCCGTCTTGCCGGTTCGCAACTCCTCGCGAATTCGCTCGAAGATCAGCACATTCGAGTCCACGCCCATGCCGATCGTCAGGATCACGCCCGCGATCCCGGGCAGCGTCAGCACCGATCCCGTATATCCCATGAATCCTAGCAAAATCACAAGATTCAAGAACAGAGCCAGGTCCGCATTCACACCCGCGCCTCGGTAGTAGATCAGCATGAATGCCATCACCGCCAGCATCCCCGCCACCGCCGCCAGCACGCCCTGCCGAATGGAAGCCGCGCCCAGGCTTGGTCCAACCGTCCGGGTCTCTAGAAATTCGAGCGACGCCGGCAACGCACCCGTCCGCAGCATCAGCGACAAATCCGCCGCTGATTGCTTAGTAAATCCGCCGCCCGAAATCCGTCCCGAATCCCGGATCGCCGACTGAATTCCCGCCACCTCGCGCACGCGGTTATCGAGCACGATGGCCATCGACCCCGCGCCCTTATGCTCGTCCGTGTACTTATAGAAGCGATCCCCCGCGTCCGTCGTCAGATTGAACGTAATGTCCGGCCGCCCATTCTCGTCCGTCGAGGGTTGCGCATCGCGAAAGTCGTTTCCCGCAACCTCGCTTACCCGCTTAAGCAGCCATACCTGATCCGCGCCGCCCGTCGTCCCGCTCCCGCGCATCAGCACGGAATCCGGCGGAATCGACCCATTGTTCGCTTGCAACGCATCCTGGTCACTCGCAAATGGCCCGCCCGCTACCTGATGAATCTCCAGCCGCGCTGTCGACTGGATCACGTCCTGCACCCGGCTCAGGTCGTCCACGCCCGGCAGCTCCACAAGAATCTCGTTCGCCCCCAGCCCATACGGCTGCACCGTCGGCTCCGATACGCCGAGCTTGTCGATGCGCTCCCGGATCGTCTCGATCGAAGTATCTAAAGTTTGTTTTTCGTAGGCGCTCACCGCGGTCGGTTTCATCGTCAGCTTGAAGCTTCCATCTGCATTGCTCGCCACATCGTAATCCGAATAGGTTCCGCCGTTCAGCAAGCTACGCACATCGACTGCCTTCCCCGCGCCCACTCCCGCGATCGCTATCGTATCCAGATGCGAGGGGTCCAGCTTGCCGACAGAGGTACCCGCCACGCCAGCCTTCTGTAGGTCCGCCTCAAGCCGCGCCACATCGTTGTCCGTCCGCCCTGAGATCGCCTCTTCCACCTTCACCCGCATCACCAGGTGGATGCCGCCCTTCAGGTCGAGGCCGAGGTGGATATGATCGGCCAACCCCTGCCGAAATCCATGGCGCGGAAAGCCCACGATTCCAAAACAGAAGACCACCAGAATTGCGAGGATGAATGCCGTCTTGCCGGCCAGGTTCTTACCCATAATCGTCTTGGAACGGAGTTTAAGCTCCAATCCTTATCTCTTTCTTATCCTTGTATTTCTTACGCTTCGTCCGGCGTCGTCACCGCGGCAATCGCGCTCTTGGCAAACTCCAGCTTCACCCCATCGGGCATAATCCGCAGCACCACCACATCGTCCTTCACAGAAAAAATCGTACCGCGAATGCCGCCGTTCGTCGTGACCTTATCGCCGGACTTTAACTGTCCCAGCATCTCTTGCCACTTCTTTTGCTTCTTCTGATTGGGCGCAATCATCAAGAAATAAAGCACCACGAAGAACAAAATCGGCAGCGCTAAACCGCTCAAATTACCAAGATTCCCCGGAAAGCTCTGCAACCACATCGCTGACATCGTATTTAAAACTCCATTCACCCGCACACCGTCCGATAAGCATCCAGACAGCACAAAACATCAGGCGTAAGAAGGGTGCCTAGCCTCTAAGCATTCCTTACTAGCTTCACCCTGTCAAGTAATCGCCCGATGGCCGTTGGTCTCTCGCGCGCCGTCCCTTGAACTTCGCCCTCCTGGCCTCAAGCGCGCCCTTGCGCCACAGCGAAGAGATCACCTGGATTTCGCTCTTCTCGCGCCGCATAGCCTTGCCTCGCCATCGACCAAGCCCCACAATATTCGTCATGGCCCAATTCGCCTCCTACCCCAGCCTCCAAAACCGTACCGTCCTCATCACCGGCGGAGCCTCCGGAATCGGCGCGTTTGTGGTATCGCACTTCGCCGCCCAGGGCTCCCGCGTAGCCTTCCTCGACATTGCCGGCGAACCCGCCCGCGCCTTACAGACCCAACTCGCGCAGCCCACCCTTTTTCTTCCCTGCGATCTTACCGACATCGAAGCTCTTCAATCCGCAATCGCCGAAGCCGCCGCCCAGCTAGGCCCGATCGGAGTCCTCATCAACAACGCCGGCAGCGACACCCGCCACCGCTTCGACGAAGTCACCCCCGCCTTCTTCGACGAGCGCCTCGCTGTCAATCTTCGCCACCAGTTCTTCGCCGCGCAGGCCGTGGCCCCCGGCATGAAGGCCCTCGGCCGCGGCTCCATCATCAATATGAGCTCTATCTCCTGGATGATCCCCGGCGAGAACGTCTCCGTATACAACATCGCCAAAGCCGGCATCGTCGGTCTTACCCGTTCCCTCGCCCGTGAGCTCGGCCCCGCCAACATCCGCGTCAACACGGTCCTTCCCGGAGCCATCCTCACCGAACGCCAGCAGCGCCTTTGGATGTCTCCCGCCTATGAGGCCGAAATCCTCACCCGCCAGTGCCTCAAACGTACCCTCTTCCCCGAAGAGGTGGCCCGCCTCGTTCTCTTTCTTGCCGCGGACGACAGCGCCGCCATGACGAACCAAAGCTATATCATCGACGGCGGCTGGATTTAGTTTGAAATAAGAAGTAAATGGTCGGGACGACTAGATTCGAACTAGCGACCTCACCCACCCCAAGGGTGCGCTCTACCAGGCTGAGCCACGTCCCGACTGTCTTCGCACACGCTTCCATGCGGAGGCGCTGCGGGGGGTATCCTGCAAGCCATAGTGTACACGAAGAGGTCTCGGGTGCCCCCACCTTCGCGACAGCCCACCACCGTTTAGGATGGGTTCGGAGCACCACCGACTTTATCGCGAAGGAGCCACAAACTCCTTCGGCAGCGCCCCGCCATCCCCCTCCGCGAAGAAGAACCCATTCATCTGCTCGACCAGAAATTCCTGCGCCTCCCGCGTCCAGGGCTGTAGCCGATACTCGTTCAACAGCATCTTCTGCCGCTCCACCCACTCGCCCCATGCTTTTTTAGACACGCTCTTATAAATCTTCTGCCCGAAATCCGAGTCGAACGGGGGCTCGTCCAACCCCTCCAGCTCCTGCTTATACTTTACGCAAAACACCATGTGTGCCATCGTTTGGTAACCCCTCGCGGTTTATTTTACGCCGCGCCATGATGCAGTACGATAAGCTCGACATCGCTTGATTCGAAGGAGACTAGCAGAGCACCATGCCTATCCCCAATTACAGCGTCCTCCAAGGCGTCCCCTCCGCCGGCAAGCCTGTTCATGGCTCCAGCAACCACTACGACATTACGCTGCAAGCCCCCGGCGGCCCGTTCACCATAGCCGTCAACGTCCAGTCGGTCGACGGCTCGGAGGTCCTCTATGCCATCCTCCTCAACTTCACGCCGCCCGACCCCGCCGCCCTCCTCGCCCTTACCCCCGGCCTTCACTCGCTCGCCAGCCAGCCCGGCGGCCTCGCCCTGGACTTCGTCCGCGAACAGATCACGGGGAAACCCATGATTACGCTCGCGCAGATGACGCTTCTTCCCTCGAACATCGCGCTCACCATGGCCGCGAACCCGATGCTCAACGCGGTCGACACCCTGCTCAACCAGGCCGTCGCCGCCAAGTGGACCATCTTTGCTTTTGGTAGCACCTTCTCAAGCGGCAGCCGCGTCATCGGCATCCACGACATCCACATGAACCAGGGCAACCCCACCGCCGGAGGCCACAGCGGCAGCAACGGCGTCTGGCAGGACGGTGCCCTTTTCCTCTACGACCCTATGGCGAAAGCCTGGACCGCCGTCTTCATCGCCTTCCAAACCGAATCCTGGAGCACCGACAACAACGGCAATCCCCTCGCTACCTCCACCGGCGGCAG
>CAXTRY010000141.1:0-5725 GCA_964246805.1 uncultured Acidobacteriaceae bacterium | reverse complement strand
ATCCTCACCCGCGCCCCCCTCCTCGCCCTTGCCATCGCCGCGTTCGGCATCGGCACCTCCGAGTTCCTCATCATGGGCCTGCTCCCCAACCTCGCCGCCGACTTCCACGTCTCCATTCCCAAAGCCGGCGTCCTCGTCACCGCCTACGCCCTCGCCGTCACCCTCGGAGCGCCCGTCGTCGCCCTCGCCACCGCGCGGTTTGAACGCAAACGCGCCCTCCTCCTGCTACTCGGCATCTTCATTCTCGGCAATCTCGCCTGCGCCCTTGCCCCCACCTACAACCTCCTCTTCGCCGCCCGCGTCCTCACCGCGCTCTGTCACGGAGCCTTCTTCGGCATCGGTTCGGTCGTCGCCGCGAATCTCGTCCCGCGCACCCAACGCTCCCAGGCCATCGCGCTCATGTTCTCCGGCCTTACCCTCGCCAATGTCCTCGGCGTTCCCGCCGGCACCGCCATCGGACAAGCCTTCGGCTGGCGCATCGCCTTCTTTGCCATCGTCCCCATCGGCCTCGCCGCCGCCACGGCCGTCTTCTTGCTCGTCCCGCAACAGCCGGCCGCCACCGCCCACCTCCTGCATGAGTTCCGCGTCCTCCGCCAGCCGCAAGTCCTGCTCGTTCTTGCCATGAGCACCCTCACCTCCGTCTCCCTCTTCTGCGTCTTCACCTATATCGCTCCCATGCTTGAAGCCGTCACCCACGTCTCCCCGCACGGCGTCACGCTCGTCCTTCTGCTCTTTGGAGTCGGCATCACCATCGGCAATCTCCTCGGCGGCAAACTCTCCGACTGGCGTCCCCTCACCTTCCTGATCGCCGCGCTCCTCACCCTGATCGCAAGCCTCTTCGCCCTCTACGCCGCAGAGCCATTCACGTTCCCCGCCGTCACCATGATCCTCATCTGGGGAGCCATCCAGTTCGCCGCCGGTGCTCCCCTCCAATCCCGCATCGTCGACCAGGCCGCCGCCGCCCCAAACCTCGCTTCCACCCTCAACCAGGGAGCCTTCAATCTCGGCAACGCCACCGGTGCCTCCCTGGGCGGTCTCCTCCTCACCGCCGGAGCCACCTACCGCCAGCTCCCCTTCGCCGGCGCCGCCGTCACCGTCGTTACGCTTGCCCTCGCCCTAACCTCCGCGCGTTTGGAACGCAAAGCGACGAGCGTACTCTAATAACTATGCGGCGCATCTACATGGACGCCAACGCCACCACGCCCGTCCTCCCCGAGGTCTTTGAGGCGATGCGTCCCTTCTTTACCGAGAGCTTCGGTAACGCCAGCTCGATCCATCAGCAGGGACAGCACGCTCGCGCCGCCGTCGACCGTGCCCGCGAGCAGGTCGCCCACCTCCTTCACTGCCGCTCGTCCGAGATCGTCTTTACCTCCGGCGGCACCGAGAGCGATAATCTCGCCCTCTTCGGCGTCCTCAAGGCCGGGGATCATCTAGTCACGACCCGGATCGAGCATCACGCCGTCCTCCACGCCGCCGAAGCGCTCGAAAAACAAGGCGTCGAAGTCACCTATCTGCCCTGTACCCCCTCCGGTCTCATCGAGGCCGCCACCCTCCGGGCCGCCCTCCGGCCCAACACCCGCCTCGTCTCCGTCATGCTCGCCAACAACGAGACTGGCACCATCCAACCCCTAGCCGAGCTCGCCGCCATCGCCCATGCGGCCGGTGCCCTCGTCCACACCGACGCCGTCCAGGCCCCCGGTAAGCTCCCGCTCGACCTCAGCCCCCAAGGCGAACTCCGCCACGTCGACCTTCTCAGCATCTCCGGCCATAAGCTCTACGCCCCGCAGGGCACGGGCGTTCTCTTCGTCCGACGCAATGTCCGCCTCGCCCCGCTCTTCCACGGCGGCACCCACGAGCGCCAACGCCGCGCCGGCACCGAAAACGTCCCGGGAATCGTCGCCCTCGGCCAGGCCGCCGAACTCGCCCAAGCCTGGCTAAACGCAGGCCCGCATACCGTGGGCGCCCCATCCTCGCCCGGCAGCCTCACCGCCGGGCAGGGTGGGGTCGGTAGCCGCGCCTCGGACAACCCCCACGAGCTCGCCTCCCTCCGCAACCGCCTCGAACAAACCATTCTCGCCCAGATCCCCGAGTCCGGCATCAACGGTGCACATACCCCACGCGTCTGTAATACCGCCAACCTCTACTTCGACCACGTGGAGGCCGAAGCGCTCGTCATCGCCCTCGACCTCAAAGGCCTCGCCGTCAGCGGAGGCTCCGCCTGCCAGTCCGGCGCCACCGAACCCTCCCACGTCCTCACCGCCATGGGCCTCTTCCCCGCCCGCGCCCGCGCCAGCATTCGTCTCTCCCTCTCCCGCCTCACCACGCGGGAAGAAGTCGACGAGGCCATCGCCCTCGTTACCGCCGCCGTAGCCCGCCTCCGCACCCTCAGCCCCACCTGGGCCATCCGGCAAGCCGCCGCTTGACGATCAGCATAGATACGCCTCGCTTTTCCGCTTGTCACTCCGAATAGAATCTACGTTTTCAACGGCCGCACATCAATCCCCACCCTACAGCCCCATTACTACAAAGCCAGCCTGTACTGCCGCAAGAGACAGACGCGCATTGCGGCACACGAACTCATCATGGCCATCATAGGTATTTACCTCAAACAACCCGCTCCTGCCATGACGCCAGATACGCTTAGCTCTCATCTGCAGTTCGCACTTTCAGGCCGCATCGCTCTTCATCAACGCCTCATGCAGCAACCCACGAATATAAACCTCCGCGTCCATTCCACGCGCATCCGCCTGTTTACGCGCCCGCCGCACATCCTGCGAGTCCAGCGGAACCGGCGTCAGAGGCGACTCCAAGCCGTGCTTCTCAAGAAACTGCTTCATCGTCATGGTTCGACCTTCTTCCATCGCATTCGCCATAATCTCGCCATGTTCTTCACGATGGTCGTACCACCAGTCGGCCTCTTCCGATTCGCTCGCAAACTTGCGAACCTGTATCGTCTCGCTCATTGCAACTCTCCTCGCCAGTATCTTCTCGCGGTAGGACGGTCGGCATCGAACGCGGTGATGGGACGTAAGCTTCTCCTCGCATTGTGAACGCCACTCTGGGTAGTCTACCTCTCGCGGTGATCCCTAAATAGCGGTACCAAACCTCTTCGTCCTGCACATGAGTGCCGACGATTTCTCCAACCGGATCGCCCAATGCCTTCTCCGCTTCCACCTGGCTCACCCCATGCCGCGCTAGATGCTCCTCATTCCCCGCATCCCAATCGAACTCCACCCTACAAATACCAGGGAATATTCACCACCACGATCCGCTGATTCCCCCTTAGCAATAGCAGCAACTTTAAAAGCTGGACCCGCTGGTTGTGCAGCAGGTTTTCCCACCAGTGCTTCACCACCAGCTCCGGCAGCAGTACCGCCACCTTGCGTCCCGGATTCTCATTCTCCAGCCGCAAAATATAGTCCATCAGCGGCGAGATCGTCAGCCGGTACGTCGAATCGATTGTAATCAGCTGCGGCTGCGCTAGCCCCGCTTCTTCGATCGGCCCCCTCACCTTCTCATCCCAAACCGATTCCAGCCCATCCTCACCCTCTTCTATATGGATGTGTACCACCTTGATCTCCTTCGACATCAGCAGCCCGAACCGCAGCGCCTTCTCCGTGATCTTGTCCCAGCGAGCCATGGGGATCACCACCAGTGGCTGCTCCAGGTTGGTCAGCCGAAGTGGAGTCGGGTCGGCCATCTCCATATTCACGCGGGTATAGTGCCGCTTCACCCCCCACATCAGCAGGATCAGCGTCGGCACCAGCAGAGCCGTGACCCACGCACCCGACCTGAACTTCGAGGCCAGCACAATTATCGTCGTAAGCCCCGTGGCCACCGCCCCCAGACCGTTCACGAAGATGTGCCAGCCGCGACCCTTATGATCACCCTCCTGTTTCCGCCAATGCACGACCATCCCGGCCTGCGACAGCGTAAACGCCAGAAATGCTCCAATCGCGTACAGCGGAATCAGTTTGTCCGTCACTCCCTTGAACAGGATCAGGATGATCGCCGTCAGCCCGGAGAGCGCGTACACCCCGTGCGAAAACAGCAGCCGACGTCCGCGCAGAATAAAGACATGCGGCAGATAGTCCTGTATGGCAATCGCTCGCACCAGCCGAGGAAAGTCCGCAAAGGCCGTATTCGCGCTTAGTGCCAGCGCGAGAAACACGCTGCCCATGGTCACAAAATAGAACCAGCTGCGCCCAAACACCGCCGACACCAGCAGACTCAGCAAGCTCTGATATCCGGGCTGGTCCGGGTCCATCGCCATGATCTGATAATGCTTCGCCAGCCACGCCGTCCCGTACAGCAGCAGAATCAAGATCGCGATAATCACCGTCAGCGTGTACTGCGCCTTCTTCGCGCGCGGCTCCCCGAACGCCATGACGCCGTTCGACACCGCCTCCACGCCCGTCATCGCCGCGCAGCCGCTTGAAAACGCCTTCATCAGCATCCACAGGCCCAGATACTTCACCGTCTGCGGCAGCGGCGGCGGCATCACGCCCAGCGCCACCGGATGCCCGCTCGCCGCAAGCGTCTTGAAGACGCCCACGGCCACAAGCGTAATCAGCGTTCCGATAAACAAAAACGTCGGCACAATGAACGCGGCGCCCGTATCTTTTACGCCGCGCAGGTTCACGATCACCAGAAGCAACAAAATCAGCAGGCAAAGTTCCAGCTGATACGGCGCAAACTTCGGCAACGCGGAGTTGATCGCCGTCACGCCGGCCGAAATCCCCACGGCCGCCGTCAAAATGTAGTCGATCATCAACGCCGCCGCCGCCAGCAGGCCAGGGCCAACCCCAAGATTTTCCGACGCCACCGTGTACGATCCACCGCCGTTCGGATACGCCGCGATTGTCTGCCGATAGCTGAAAAACACAATTACCAGCAGAATCAAAATCGAAACAATAATCGGCAGCAGATACTTAACGCCATATAAACCCAATGGAATCAGCAAATAAAGGGCCTGCTCCGGTCCATACGCGGCGGACGTCAACGCATCCAGGCCGAAGATCGGTATCCCCGCGGAGACCCCAATATGCTCAGCACGCTCTTCGCTCGTCGCGAGAGGTCTACCAAAAAGAACGTCAAGAAAGGCCATGTCGTCTCTCATGCTACTGTGTCTCGGCTCCGTTAGATCGATTTTCTGAATCCTTTTAGGAAGTCGTGAAGAAAATCGACCAAACGCCCGCGCTACACTCGTATCCATGTCCACCCTTTACGACATCCCCCTACGCACCCTTGCCGGTGAGCCCACCACCCTCAGCCCCTTCCAGGGCAAAGTCATGCTCATCGTCAACACCGCCTCCAAGTGCGGCCTCACCCCCCAGTACGAGGCCCTGGAGAAGCTCTATAACACCTACAGACACTGCGGCTTCGCCATCCTGGGCTTCCCCGCGAACGACTTCGCCGGCCAGGAACCCGGCACCGCCGCCGAGATCGCCTCCTTCTGCGCCACCACCTACAACGTCACCTTCCCCATGTTCGAGAAGGTCGTTGCCACCGGCCCCGGCAAGGCCCCCCTCTATGAACTCCTCACCGAAGCCCAGCCCGTCGCCCGCGTCGCCAACCCGAAGTTCAAGGACGAGCTCCGCGGCTACGGTCTGCCCGTTCTCGAAGCCCCCGAGCTCACCTGGAACTTTGAAAAATTCCTCGTCAACCGCAGCGGCCAGGTCGTCGCCCGCTTCGAGGCCGAGCGGCAGGCGCTGGCCCTGATGGA
>CAXTRY010000140.1:0-5950 GCA_964246805.1 uncultured Acidobacteriaceae bacterium | reverse complement strand
TGCACGCCGCCGCCGTGGACGACCGCGACCTGGTTGCCGTCCGCGACGAGGTCGGTGATGGCCTTGCCGCAGAGGTGCAGCAGCGCCTTATCTTCGAGGGTCGCCCCTCCCAGCTTGACGACGAACTTCACAGCAGCCCCTCCTCTTCCGGCCAGCCCAGCATCAGGTTCATGTTCTGGACGGCCTGTCCGGCCGCGCCCTTCAGCAGATTGTCGAGGCAGGAGATAATTATGAGGCGCTTGCCGTCGGGCGCGAGCTCGAAGCCGAGATCGCAGAAGTTTGCGCGGACGACGTGCTGGATCTGCGGCAGCGCCGGCGAGCGATGGAGGCGCACCATCGGGCTATCGTTATAAAAGTCGGCGAACGTGGATGCGATGGCCGTGGATGTTGAAGCGTTGCGCAGACGAACGTAGATCGTCGAGAGAATGCCGCGCGGGATCGGCAACAGATGAGGCGTGAACTGTATCTGGCCGGCAGCGAGATGGAGTTGTTCGAGTAGTTCGCCGGTGTGGCGATGGCCGAAGACGTTGTAAGCGGAAAGATTATCGGCCACGTGCATAAAATGCGTCTTCGCGGTGGCCGCTTTGCCGGCGCCGCTCGCGCCGGATTTAGCGTCGCAGACAATGCCATGATCGACATCGATCAGACCGGCGCGGAGCAAAGGCGCAAGCGCGAGGATGATGGAGGTTGCATAGCAACCGGGATTGGCGACCAGCCGCGCGGTCGCGATTTGTTCGCGGTAGAGTTCAGGCACTCCGTAGATAGCCTCGTCCTGAACCTTCGCTGCTCGCGCCGAATCGGCGTCCGTCAGATTGTAGACCACACGCAACTCATCGCTCTGCAGCCGCCATGCGCCGCTCAGATCGACGACACGAAGGCCTCGTGCCAGCGCCTCGGGAGCATACTCGCGCGACTGTTCATGCGGCAACGCCAGAAAGAGCAAGCCGATGCGGCGATCGATCAGGTCATCCCACGAAAAAGGCAGCACGGGATCGCTGGGACCATCATGCGTGGCTAGCTGGGGATGAAGGTCTGTCAACGAGAGACTCTGCGTCTCCCCCGCGCGACCATAAAATGAAGGGTGCGCGGGCAAACGCGGATGGCGCAGCAGCAGCCGCGCGAGTTCCGCGCCCGCATAGCCGCTGACACCCGCGACGGCGATCCGGGGCTGCTCCGTAGTGTGTCCCTGCTCAGCCAATGAGCTCATCCATTCTGGTCTTCAACGCACCGGCCCGTGTTTCATCCGGGCAGATAATCAGGACGGTGTCATCGCCGGCGATGGTGCCTACAACCTCGGGCCAATCTTCGTAGTCGATCCCCGAGGCGACCGGCTGCGCGCCGCTGGTCACGGTAATCAGTACAAGCAGGTTGGTCGCCTGCCGTACCTCCAGTCCGAAGCTACGCAGGACTTCGCGTATGCCTGGACCCTCATCTTCTTCGGTTACCGCCGCCGGTAGAGAATAGCCAGCCGAGCCTTTCGAGAGGCGCAGTTCATGAATATCGCGCGACAGTGTAGCCTGCGTCACATGAAAGCCGCGTTCGGCCAGCCGGTGCCGGAGTTCGTCTTGATTGGTGATTGCTCCCCGAGCCAAAAGATCGCGAATGGCCGTATGCCGCTGAAGCTTCATCTGCTAGAACTTAACCTATCGTGTTCAGATTGAATTGCCGTGAACGAGATTAAAGACCCGCTTGCCATGTATAAATATACATGAACATGCATATTTATACATAACGACGATCCAGTAATAATTCTCCCATTCTCTTGAAGAATCGCGAAGGTCAGCCAAGCCGGCGCGAAGTATAGTGAGCCATGGACCCCTACACCGCACCACAACAGAACACGGTAGCGTCGCTGATCGATGCTCGCTTCGACCATGACTCTTGTGGCGTGGGCTTTGTCGCGTCCGTAGAGGCAATCCCCTCGCACGCGATTCTGACCCAGGCGTTAACCGCGCTCGGTCGTCTGGCACATCGCGGAGCCATCGCGGCGGATGGCAAGAGCAGCGACGGCGTAGGTGTGATGACCGCCGTGCCGCGCGATCTGTTGCTGCAAGCCACGGGTGCCGCGGTCGCGGACGGTCAGGCGCTGGGTATCGCGATGGTATTCATTCCCGAAGGGGAGACTCGGACTGAGGCGGTGCTTGAGCGCTGTCTCGTTTCGCACGATTTTATCGTTCTCCTGTGGCGCGATGTGCCGATTGCAGCCGGCTGCCTGGGGGAGATTGCGTTGAGCACCATGCCGCGCGTCCGCCAGGCCTTCATCATCAATGGCGCGGGCGGCGACTTAGAGACGATGGAGCGGCGGCTGTACCTGGCGCGCAAGCAGTTTGAGCGCTTATATGAACTGGGCCAGGTGGAGGGCTACATCTGTTCGCTCTCATCCGAGACGCTGGTCTATAAGGCGATGTGCAGCGGGGTACTTCTGCCGGAGTTTTATCCCGACCTCGCTTCGCCCCTTTATACGACGCCGTTCGCGGTCTTTCATCAGCGATATGCAACCAATACGCTGCCGGCGTGGCATCGCGCGCAGCCGGGCCGGACGATGGCGCATAACGGCGAGATCAATACCGTATGGGGGAACCGGTCGCGGATGGAGGCGCGCGACTCGACGCTGCCGGTCGAATGCAAACCGGTGCTGACGCGGAGCGGAACGGATTCGACCTCGCTCGATGAAGCGATCGAGCTGCTTTCACGCAACGGGCGCACACTATCGGAATCGGTGCGTATTCTGCTGCCGCCGGCGGCGATGGGCCTGCGGACGACGCCTTTTCTCCGGTACAACGCCGATTGTGCCGAACCCTGGGACGGACCGGCGGCAATCGCCTTCGCGGACGGGCGTGTCGTGGGCGCGGTCCTTGATCGCAACGGGTTGCGGCCTTGCCGGTTTGCGATGACGAGCGATGGCTTGGTGGTCGCCGGCTCGGAGGCTGGATTGGTCGATCTCGACCCTGAAAAGGTGACGCACAGCGGGAGGCTGGGTCCCGGACAGATGCTGGTGGTCGATCTTCAGGCAAGGCGGGTTTATGAAAACGAGGAGTTGCTGGCGCTCTTCGACGCCACCGCGCCTTATGCCATGCTCACCGAAGATACGTTGCTTTCTTCATTACCCATAGCCGCGCCCTTGCCTGAGGTGCTTGCGGCGGTCCAGCGAGGCTTCGGCTACACGCGCGAAGACGTCAAGATGATTCTGCAGCCCATGGCTCTCGATGGCAAGGATGCTGTCTGGTCGATGGGCGACGATACGCCGCTGGCATTTCTGGCCCGCTCGCCTCGACCGGTATATGCCTTCTTTCGGCAGCGGTTCGCGCAGGTAACCAACCCGGCGATCGACCCTTTGCGCGAGGCCTGCGTGGTTTCGCTGCACACGCGGCTTGGACCGTGGTCGCACATACTGGATAAGAACGCGCCGCTGGCGGGGCTGTCGCTGGCGTCGCCGTTCCTGTCGCTGGGGCAAGTAGCTGCGCTACGGGCTCGGAACCATGGTCATGCAGCGGAGCTGGAACTGAAGGAGCTGCCGTGCGTCTTTCCGGCGATAGGAACGCTAACGGCCGCATTGGACGATCTGTCAGCGCGAGCCATCGAGCTGGTACGGGACCAGGGCGCGCGCATCCTGCTGCTGACGGATCGTTCCGCGAGCACGGCTTTGCTGCCCATCCCGATGGCCATTGCCGTGGGGATCGTCGATCGTGCGCTGGTGGATGCCGGGTTGCGGACGTTGTCCGGGATCGCGGTGGAGGCGGGCGACTGCCGCGACATCCATCATGCCGCCGTGCTGATCGGCTATGGCGCGGGCGCGGTCTGTCCGTGGCTGGCGCTGGAGACGGCTTTGAGCCTGACTCCCGCCGGCGCCGATCCGGCGGAGAGTGAGCGCAAGATGCTGAAGGCGCTCGATGCGGGTCTTGCGAAAGTCATGTCGAAGATGGGTATTTCCGTTGTCGACAGCTATCGATCGGCGCACCTCTTCGACATCCTAGGGCTGCATAAGAGTGTGGTTGACCGATGTTTCGTGAATACGCCCGCGCCGCTGTCGGGTATCGGCTTCGCGGAGCTGGAGCGGCAGCTGCGCGAAACGTGGCAAGCCGATCCCGCGGATGCCATGCCCGCCGATCTGCCGGATTACGGCTGGGTGCGCTTCCGCAAGACGGAGTTCGCCGAGCCGCATGCGTGGCAGCCGGGGACGGTGAAGGCGCTGCAATCGGTCGTCGGCAGTGCACGGGGTGTTGCTCTCCCGAGCGACCCTACATCGGCTTTTACGATCTTCTCGCGCGATGTAGCCGCGCGCACCCCAGCGGTGCTGCGCGACCTGCTGGAGATACGGCCCGCTGGATCGGAGCTGCCGATAGAACAGGTGGAGTCGCCCAAGAGCCTGGCGAGGAAGTTCATCTCAAGCGCGATGTCGCTTGGCTCGCTGAGCCCGGAGGCGCATAGCACCATTACGATGGCGATGAACATGCTCGGCGGCCGATCCAACACGGGTGAGGGCGGCGAGGACCGCGACGTCTATAAGCTCCAGCCGGCGCTGACAAACCAGATCCAGGTACTGCCCGACGGGTTGAGCGAAGTGCAGGCGCGCATCTCGGGGTCGGTCGCGGTGGCCGAGCCGATGATCGAGGCGCAAACCGCTCCGGCACAGTTGCTGAACAACAAGATCAAGCAGGTAGCTTCCGGCCGCTTCGGCGTAACGGCCGAGTACCTTGCCCATGCCGAGGAGATCGAGATCAAGGTGGCGCAGGGCGCAAAGCCGGGCGAGGGCGGGCAGCTGCCGGGCTTCAAGGTGAGCGGGCTGATCGCGCGGTTGCGTCACGCCCAGCCGGGGGTGTCGCTGATCTCGCCGCCGCCACACCACGACATCTACTCGATCGAGGACCTGGCACAGCTGATCTTCGACCTGAAGCGAGTCAACCCGCGCGCGGCGGTCGGGGTCAAGCTCGTGTCGAGCTGCGGCGTCGGGACGGTGGCGGCGGGCGTGGCGAAGGCCTATGCGGACTTCATCGTCATCGCCGGGAATACGGGCGGGACGGGCGCGGCGGCGCTCTCAAGCATCAAGTACGCGGGCAATCCGTGGGAGCTTGGGCTGGCCGAGGCGCAGCAGGTATTGATGCAGAACGGGATGCGTGGCCGAGTGCGGCTGCGGACCGATGGCGGGCTGGCGACGGCGCGTGATGTGCTGGTGGCGGCGCTGTTGGGCGCGGATGAGTATGCTTTCGGCACGTCGGTACTGGTGGTGCTGGGCTGCGATATGGCGCGGCAGTGCCATTTGAACACCTGCCCGACAGGTATCGCGACGCAGAAGCCGGAGTTGCGGGCAAAGTTCCGAGGCAAGCCGGAGCATCTGGTGCGCTTCTTCGAACAGCTGGCCGGCGACCTGCAGCAGCTATTGGCGCGGTATGGGCTGCCGTCCATCGAGGCGGCGGTCGGGCGGGTCGATCTGCTGGAGCAGGTGCGGTTCGACGGGAGCCTGGATCTGCAGCCGCTGCTGGCCCATGTCAACGAAGGGCCGATGCGCTGGCAGGGCGAGCGTAACGATCGGCCGGATGTCGAGCCGGCGCTGGATGAGGCCTGGGTGGAGCCGGCGTTGGCGGCGATCCGGGGCGGGCAGGCGTATACGGTCGACTCGCCGATTGCGAACCGAGACCGGGCGATGGGGGCGCGGCTGGCTGGGGAGATCGCGCTGCTGCGGGCCCAGGCTGAGGTGCCGGCGGATGTGACCTTCAACCTGCGCGGGACGGCGGGGCAGTCGTTTGGGGCGTTCGCCGTTGAAGGAATGAAGCTGGTACTGGACGGACAGGCGAACGACTTCGTCGGCAAGGGCCTGTCGGGCGGCGAGCTGGTGATCCGGGCGCGTGGGCTGGCGGCGCGGGACAGCGGGCAGCATGTAATCCTCGGCAACGTGGCACTGTATGGGGCGACGGCGGGGCAACTGTTCGCGGCGGGGCAGGCGGGCGAGCGC
>CAXTRY010000139.1:0-6101 GCA_964246805.1 uncultured Acidobacteriaceae bacterium | reverse complement strand
TCCGGCCACCGCGGCAGCTCGCTCGCCACCGCCTTCAACGAAGACCACATCCTCGCCATCACCCAGGCTATCGTCGAGTACCGCGCCAATCAGCGCACCACCGGTCCCCTCTTCCTCGCGCAGGACACCCACGCCCTCTCCGAGCCCGCCTTCGCCGCCGCCCTGGAGGTCCTCGCCGGCAACGAAATCGAGATCATGGTCGACGCCACGCTCGATTACACCCCCACGCCCGCTCTCTCCCACGCCATCCTCACCTACAACCGCAATCGCGTTAATGATCTAGCCGACGGCATCGTCATCACCCCTTCACATAACCCGCCCGACGACGGCGGCTTCAAGTACAACCCCCCGTCCGGCGGCCCAGCCGACACCGCCGCCACCAAGTGGATCGAAAACCGCGCCAACGAGATCATCACCGACGGCCTGAAAGCCGTAAAGCGCCTTTCCTATGCCGCAGCTCTCCGCGCCGACACCACCCACCGCCACGACTTCCTCACCGCTTACGTCGACGACCTCCCCAATGTCGTCGATCTCGAAGCAATCCGCCACTCCGGCCTCACCCTCGCCGTCGACCCCCTCGGCGGCGCGGGCGTCTTCTACTGGCCGCGCATCGCCGAGCAATACCACCTTCCCCTTCAAATCCTCAACCCATTCGTAGACCCGACCTTCCGCTTCATGACCTGCGACTGGGACGGCAAGGTCCGCATGGACTGCTCCAGCCCCTTCGCCATGGCCTCCATGATCGCCAACAAAGACCGCTACGATGTAGCCTGGGGCTGCGATACCGACCACGACCGGCACGGTGTCGTCACTCGCTCCGCCGGCCTGCTCAATCCCAACCATTACCTCGCCGTCTGCATCCAGTACCTCTTCACGCATCGTCCCGGTTGGGCCGCCCACGTCGGCATCGGCAAGACGCTCGTCTCCTCCAGCATGATTGACCGCGTGGCCCAAGGCCTCCCCCGGCCCATGCTCGAAGTCCCCGTCGGCTTCAAATGGTTCGTCGATGGCCTGATCGACGGTACCCTCGGCTTCGTCGGAGAGGAGTCCGCCGGTGCCACCTTCCTTCGCACCGACGGCACCGTTTGGACCACGGACAAGGACGGCCTCATCCCCGGCCTGCTCGCCGCCGAGATGACCGCCCGTACCGGCAAGGACCCCGGTCAACTCTATGCCGAACTTACCGCCCGCTATGGCTCTCCCGCCTACGAGCGTATCGACGCCGCCGCCACCAAGGATCAAAAAGCCAAACTCGCCGCGCTCTCCCCCTCGCAGGTCACTGCTCACGAACTCGCCGGTGACCCCATCACCGCCATCCTCACCGAAGCTCCGGGCAATCACGCCCCCATTGGCGGCCTGAAGGTCGTCACAGCCGATAGCTGGTTCGCCGCCCGCCCCTCCGGCACCGAGGATGTTTACAAAATCTACGCCGAATCCTTTAAGGGCGAGGCCCATTTAAAGCAAGTCCAAACCGAAGCGCAAGCTCTAGTCGGCAAAGCGATCGCCTGAGCGCCCCGAACAGCAGAAGCAATCGAGCCCCTACGGTTTCTCAGGCATGGAAGTCTCCGGCTGCGCGTAGTACCCTTCGCGTGTACGCGCTACAAAGCCGGGCTTATCGACTTGAACTTCCACGTGGTGGTACTCATTTTGCTGTGCGCTCTCCGGAGCGTCGAAAGAAAGCTCATAGTAAGCCGCGGCGTCCGCCATGCAGCGCTGCAGCATGGCGGTAACATCGTTGTTTGAGTTCAGTGCCAATCCGCCGCTCTGCGTGGCCAGCACCTCAAGCGCCAGGTCGCCAAGCTCGGTTTGGCTCGGTTTGACAATGCCCTTCAAGAACTCCTCATAGTAGAAAGTACGCCCGACCGATTCGCGCGCTCCCAGTGGATCCACGCTATACAGCGTGATCCGCGACCGGCGCAGACTCGTGGAGAGACCCACAATATCGGCAAAGATCTGTCTCTGCTCTTTCTCGGTAAGCTGCACCCCCGGACCGGAAAGCAGAGGCCAGCCCGGAGATACCCAAAGAACGATCTTCCGTCCGGGACGTGTCGCCTCGCGTGTACTCAACTCCCGAAGCGCGTTCAGCGAAAGTTCCAGCCGCTCGCCCGCGCCATAGAATCCCGCCGAGCGGCGGATGCTGCGTAAGGGCACCGTGTATTGATCCAGGGAGTCGCTTAGCGCCTTGCCATCGGTGGAGAACCCCGGCTGAAGCTTTATCCCGGTATCGGTCAGCACGGCAAGCGCCGTCGGCAAGGCTAGATGGCCCGCGTCCGCTTTCAGAAACTTTTCAATCTGTTGCCGCTCGAATGCAATATTCTCGTAATTTGTGTTCACCGCGTCGACCAGGAGAATCACTTCGATAGGTGCTTCCGTACCGGTCAACGGCCTGAATAAAGTAATGGCTCGCGGCACCTTGTTGTCGAGAACCGTAAAGTCTCCCTGCTGCAAACCGCCGGTAGACCCCTCGCTCTTCCCGGACTTAGGCCCCACCACCACATCCAGAACGATCTTCTTCTCGGCAGCCGGAGCAACTGGTGCCAGTTTGGGCACGGGAGCGATCTGCTGGCCGGTAAGCGGAAGCGCGAAAGCAACAACGAGGATGGCAATTCGATTTCGAAATGGCATTTCACTTCCTCTAACTGGCCGCTAACGATGTACCCGGCTCACAGGTGCGCGATGATTCTCATGCGCACCCCCTCAATAAGATGCCGTAATGGACATCCTCGGAACATCCTTCAAACATCCCTCGGATCATCGATAGACCCGTTCGCTCCTGGATGGCACAATCAATCAACCGCCATGAAACGCACCCGCTCCTCCGCCAAGCGCGACGGCAAGCCCCCCAAACTCGATATCCGCACCGTCGCCGCGCTCGCCAGGGTCTCCATCGCGACCGTCTCCCGCACCATCAACCGCGTCGCCACCGTCGACCCCGATCTCGCCGCCCGCGTCTGGAAGGCCGTTGAAGAACTCAATTATTTTCCCAACACCCAGGCTCGCGCCCTCGTCTCCGGCCGCTCCAAGCTCCTCGGTCTCATCGTCTCCGAGATCACCAATCCCTTCTTCCCCGAGCTCATCCAGGAGTTCGAGCACCTCGCCGTCGAGCATGGCTACGAGATCATGATCGCCTCCACCACCTACGACCGCCAGCGCTCCGAGGCCTGCGTCCGCCGCATGCTCGAACGCAAGGTCGATGGCGTCGCCGTCATGACCTTCGGCATCGAAAAGCTGCTCCTCGATCCCTTCGCCCACAGCGACCTTCCCCTCGTCTCCATCGACTCCGCCCCCGACATGCCCCGCAGCACCATCATCACCGTCGACTACGCCAAAGGCATCCACCAGGCCATCGAGCACTTCGCCACTCTCGGCCATCGCGAGATCGGCTTCATCAGCGGTCCGCTCCTGCTCGGCACCGCCGTCACCCGCCGCGACGCCTTCCTTGCCGCCATGGCCGCCTGCAGCCTTAAAGTCGAGCCGCAATGGGTCATCGAAGGCGACCATACCCTCGACGGCGGACGCGACGCCATGGCCGGCATCCTCGCGCTTCCCGCCCGCCCCACCGCCATCCTCTGCTCGAACGACATGACCGCCATCGGCGTCCAGCACGCCGTCTACGAAGCCGGCCTCAAAATCCCCCACGACCTCTCCCTCATCGGTCTCGACGACGTCCACATCGCCGAATACACCATGCCCCCGCTCACCACCATTCGCCTGCCCTGCAAAGACCTCGCCGAAGCCGCCGTCTTCAGCCTCCTCGAACACCTCGGCCACCCCGGCCGCATCCGCTCGCCCCAACTCCGCATCCCCACCAGCCTCATCGTCCGCGAGACCACCGCCGCCCTGAAAACTCCCTGATCGCCGCCGGACCTGATCGCCGCCTTTTTGTTTGTCATTCCCGAAGGGAATCTGCGTTCGCAGCTGCCACGATCATGCTCATCGTGGGACCAAGACAAATCTTTCCACCGCCACCTTGCGTCCAAAAGTTAAACGCTTTTCGTCGGATTTGAGTGTTACTGTGATCTCGTCGAACCGCTCGATGGTTCCATGCTCAGGAACAGAAAAGCTGATTGTTCTTTCGGAAGTAGCCAAGGCGCTGTGTGCGAGATCGCTGTTATCAGCCAAAATAACTTTCGATCCCCAGTCCTCGGAATGATTTGCCTGTGAATCAGCAAGCGTTAAACCAATTGCAGTCGCGCCGAGCGAAGCATCGTTGCGTATAACAACCTGCAACTCGCGGCAACAAGCCAAATCGACAGGCTCGGACAGATGCTGATGCGCCTCCATGACGAGCGGTCTGCGGTCCCCCGACCGGACATTCACCTTAAGCGGATCGCCTTCAGTCACTCTTGCATCCGTATCGGGTACTTCACCTGCAACCTTCATGTACCAATAGGGCCCTGTGAATGGAATCGACCACACTCTCGCTCTACCGGGAGAGATGCGTACGGCTCGCGCAACATAAGTACGTTCGATCTTCTCCTCGTTCTTTTTTGGCCACAAGACAATCGTGTGGAAAATCATTGCAGAAGCTTTCTGTTTACCTGTGCCAATCTGAAGACGCGGTCGAGACCAGCCCGTAAAGGTCGCTGCAAATGAGTTGATGAAAGGAGCTAGCGCAGTGAACGTAAGACACAGCGCGACTGCCACTAAAACAGACGACTGAGATCGCACCTCGGTCTTGTTGTATGGAACTTGTGACTGCATCGACTTGATCTGCAAAACCGTGAGAAATATCGCTAGCGATAAAAAAAATATTTCGAGAAATGCCCATTGAGCTGCTATAGCGGCAAGTACGCCAAATAGACTTACCGAAACATAAAAAGGTATCGGCGATCGCGGCGCGATGAGGGCGTCCGTCATAAACATCGCTTGGTTAGAATGAGGCTGATTCCGTGAGAAATCTTTGGTTGACCTGCTTAGGGCTTCTATAAACCGTGAAATGTAATCAGCCATCAGCATCGCCGAAGCTCCAGCGATTATCTGCGCCCACAAGGATTCGTGTTGCAAAAATAGGGAGATTGAAGGTAAAAAGACCCAGCCGCGGAAGCCTGTTTGTGCAAAATCCCCAAAATACCTCCCGGACTGATGTGGCAACGCAATCCGTGTACCCAACCAACCGATCAGACACGCCATGCTGACGGAGACCACCGATATGAACATCCTCTCCAGCAACGTACTAGAGTGTGGTTCGGGTGGCTTTATGGTTAGATAACAAGCCGTAAACGCTACGTTGAGGCCCGTGGCAAGAGCCAGCCAGTCGCGCGCTCCTACCTTATCTTGGGGTTCTGAGAAAGACCGGAATGAGATTGACTCCATGCGCTTTCACCTTGATGTTGGCAATAGATGCAGATAGGCCTCCATCATAATGCCGGGTACCCCACTCTAACGACAGTCTCATCGTCGTGAGGGTGAGTCCACTCCCACGCCCCAATTTGCTATCCTTCACCCATGCGGCACCACGTCCTCCTCGCACTCTTCTTCGCCGCCACCCTCTCCGCCCAGACCCCGCAGCAGCCCGCCGCCATGGGCACCGCCAACACCGGCACCCCCCACGCCGCGGTCCTCGACGCGGAACATCGCCCCATCACCGCCGGAGGCTTCGTCAAATCCGGCCCCATCGTCTTTCGCAACATCGCCGAGCAGTCCGGCCTCGCCAAGTGGCACCACCAGATGGGTACCCCCGCCAAACCCCTTATCCTCGAAACCGTAGGCTCCGGCGTCGGCCTGCTTGACTACGACAACGACGGCTGGCTCGACATCTACCTCGTCAACGGCGGGACCTACGACGGGATCTCCGGCAAAGCCACGCCGCCCCATGCCGCCCTCTTTCACAACAATCACGACGGCACCTTCACCGACGTAGCCGCCAAAGCCGGTGTTCAAAACGACCGCTGGGGCTTCGGCGTCGCCATCGCCGATTTCGACAACGACGGATTCCCCGACCTCTACGTCTCCAACTTCGGCAAGAACCGCCTCTACCGCAACAACCGCGACGGCACCTTCACCGACGTGGCTGAGAATGCCGGTGTCGCCCTCGGCAACTGGTCCACCGGAGCCACCTGGGGCGACTACGACGGCGACGGCCGCCTCGACCTCTTCGT
>CAXTRY010000138.1:0-6187 GCA_964246805.1 uncultured Acidobacteriaceae bacterium | reverse complement strand
GCTAACGCGGCGTTTACCCTAGACCCATGACGCTCCAAGTATCGAATCACACGAAATCCGGCGAACGGTCGAAAGACGGTTACATCGCCTTCGGCCACCCCTCGGTTCTGCTGAAGCTCCCTTCGGGCCAATCCGTGGCGGTCGACGAAGGCGTCCTCGACCTGATCCGGCTCATGAACAGCATCCCCGGGATCGAAACCAAGGGCTCGTGCCAGGGGCAGGAGCCGAACTACGGCTACGTCCAGTTCATGCCCGACGATACCGCGGGCCAGGCGCACGCTTCGCTCTACTTCATGTACCACATGCTCCAGAACATGCACACCGCCTGGGTCAAGCACCGGCAAGCCATGTGGGAGTACGAAACCTCCACCGGCTCCGAGCATCCGGATGCATACAAATTCAAGTTCACCACGGAGCTTGGCAACGGCTACGTTCTGAAATGGTCGCCGTACACCTACCCCGCCGTCCTCCTCGCCGCGCGCAAAGCGGCAGAGCAAACCAGGTAACCTTGAGCATCGCCGGGGCCCCATCCTAATGACATATCGTTAGGATGGGATCGACACACTACGAGAGACACGGCGATCCACCATAACAACGCGGGCTCGTCCGACGAAGCAACACCTCTCACCGAGCATCGCTCACGACCGGAACAAACCGCCTCTTCGCAGAATCGATCAAATAGTAATGATTGCCGTCAGGCCCCTTCTCATCCCGGCGTCCCTGCACGATCAGCAGGCGGCTGTCCGGCTTGTATTTTAGCGGCTCCGTGATCTCCAACGGCCAGCAGCATACGGTAAACGGCACCCAGACAACTCTCCCATTCACGGTATCGATCGCTGCCGCCATCACGCATCCAGCTCCACATCCCCACGAAGCCAGAATGTAATGTCCCGCAAAGTCCGGCTGACGCGTCGACGCCGCGCGCAGCATCGAGGCGTACCGCCGGTCGCGCGCGCCTTGCAGAACGATCTTGTGAGGCATTTCGAGCCGTCGCGGGGCGACGGGGTAATCCGCAAAGCCGGGAACACGCAATCCGCTTTGAGCCAAGCAAAGAGGAGCGACGAGAAGCAAGCAAAGCGCCCGGAGCATGTTCATGGCTAGTACCAAAGGTGCTGTTCCCAAAAGAGTCGCGCTGCATGGACCGTATGGTAGCGGCCAACGATGTAGTTGATGCCGCCCTGACACTCTTCCACCGCGTTGCCGAACGACTTCTCGCCATGCGGGTTCAAATCGTACTGGTTATGCAGAAGCTGAAACAATCCCCGCGCGGTCGATCTGGAGTTGCGGACATCGACCACGCCGGCGGACTCCTGCGCCATGATCCACAGCAGATCGTCGAAGTCGCTCGTGGGCAGCCCGGCCAGACTCATCGCCGTCTTCAACGCCGCCTGGGAGGTCGCGGGAACGATGCCGGGATCTTTCGCCACCCAGGGATGCTTGGCCGTCTTGATCGTGCGATGGTGTGGCTTCAGTGGCTTTCTCACGTTTTCTCCCGTACTCACTCTAACCGAAGGCTATTATTTTGATCGTGTCAGCCCCCCTAAACTCCGGGTGCCTCACCTTCTCCGACAGTCTCATCGTCGGCTAAGGTAGGCTTCAACCGCGCTTGGCAAGCCCGGTCTCCCTCCGCTCTCCCTGTCTTTTAAAGAGTTGTGGTGCTTGACAAATCAAGCCCTCAAATCACCCGTGCTCACCCCCGAAGCGCAAAGGCCACGTGAACCCTCCGTTGTGGGATCACCCTCTAACCCTTTTGTTTTGTTAGATCACCCATCAAAAACATGTTTTTACGAAGCCACCGCAGCCGCGTACCCCTCGGCGCTCTCCTGCCGGACCACCTGCTTCTTCGGTCCCCGCTTCCGCGCCACCAGCACCCGTATCCGCTCGATCATCTCCGCCGGCGAGCACGCGCCCTTCGGCAGGAACACGTCCGCATGGACGGCCCGGTCCGCCGCGTTCACCGTGCCTGAGACGATCATCGCCGGCAGCCCCGGATGCAGCTGCTTGGCCCGCCGCACCAGCTCGTTGCCGTCCATCTGCGGCATCAGCAGATCGCACAGCAGCAGGTCGATCGTGCCCACGGACGCGGCGCGCAGCTGATCCAGGGCCTCCTCCGACGTGCCCACGGAGAGCACGCGATACCCGCGCGTCTCCAGCAGGAAGGTGCGGACGGAGAGGACCTGTTCATTGTCGTCGACGCAGAGGATGACTTTCTTGGGGCGCATGGTGTCGGTCTCGCTTCTGCCGGAAGCGCCATTCGTGGCGTCGCGGCGGATTGGGCCTCAAGGGAACGGCTGCTGTTTGGCAGGCGCTTCCGTCAAGGGAAGTGGCGGTCTCACCCATGCTTGCGCGATCGAGACGCAATCGAGGCGCGGGAAGGGCAGCCGCTCCGAAGCACGACAGACGCCGAAGAGCAAGGCTCTCCCGTCTGCTCCGCAAGGAGACAGTGCCCTTATGCGCACGAAAAGTCCGGCAAGCACAGGGTGCGAGAGAGCCACGTCTCCACCAGGAGCGGCTCGGCAGGCATGTCGGCACTGAGCCGGCACCGAAAAGGCACGGGCCGGAAAGCCGAAGACCGGCAAGAGCCGCGGCCACAAGGGAGCCGGGCGTCTCTCAACTCAAATTATCAGTAGTACAGGCGAAAGCAATTTGTCACCGAAGGCGGTAAAACTCATCACGCCTTCGTCAACGCTTCCCCACACTACGGGGCGCGAAGGAGCTTTGCAAGGGCGAAGATTTGGTGCAAATGCACGAGATTAGGTCTTGCTCATCCACGTGTTTTCGGTAAGAGGCCGTTAACATTGGTGATTCCTCCCGGGCCCCTGTTGAAAAGCCCGTGCATCACGGAAGGATAAGCCGTCCTGCTGCCACGGGAATGGTGCGGCCGCCGACCCGCACTCCCGAAACCGTCTCCCCGGAACGAGACGCCCGCGCGTAAAGACGGCTCGGCCGCTTCATCTCGATGCCTTGCGCCATCACCACCGGCTGTTCGCTCCTCGCCAGCCCATGCCTGACCAGGTAGGCGATCGCGCACCCCGCCGCCGAGCCCGTGGCTGGATCGTCGCCGTTCGAGAGCTGCATCCGCGCCCGCCAGTCCGCGCCGCTGCCCGGCTCCGCCCGCGTGATGCAATAGAACCACTTAGCGTCGCTTGCGCCAAGGTATGCCTCGGCTCTCGCAAGCTCCACCCGCATCCGCGTCATGGCCTCGACCGACCGCAAAGGGACGATGCAGAACGCCATGCCGGTCGAAACAGTCTGGACCGGCAACTCCGGATCGAAGTCTTGCGCCGTCAGTCCCAGCAGCCCAGCCACAGTCGCTCGCTCATGCATGGTCCCAAAGCTGGGATCGTTCTGCCGCATGGTGCCGAACACGCCCGGCCCACCATCCGCCGGGCGGAAGCGCACCGGAATCGGCCCTACGGACAGCTCCAGTATGATCTCCTCTGCACCGCGCAGCAGGGGGTGGTGCCAATGGAGCCAGCTCGCCGTCCCGAGCGTCGGATGCCCGGCAAAGCGCAGCTCCTCCTCCACGGTGAAGATGCGTACGCGCACGCCGCGCTCGCGCTCCACGGCCTCCTCCCTGGGCAGGATGAACGTCGTCTCGGACAGGTTCGTCTCCCGCGCGATGGCCTGCATCTCCCTGGTCGAAAGCCCGCGCCCATCGGCAAAGACCGCCAGCGCATTGCCCTCAAGCGGACGCTCGGCGAAGACATCGACTTGCGCGTACTCATAGCTCCGCACTCCTTCAGTTGACACAGCCCTCACCTCGCACGTATGTTCTGGATATCCGCAACGGAGCCAACCAGCTCCCAACCAGCATAGCTGGCGCGGGCAATCTTCGATGACGATCTTGTCCATCCCGTCTCTGCTTTGTCGCCCGCACCGCAAACTGTTGGGGCGCTAGGCAGATCGACCCGGGTTTTGTTCGAGACGCAGGGAACCCACCGGGTGCGAGCGCCGGGTGGGTTTTGTTATTTCAGCAAGAGAAGCACCGATGGCGAAGTGGCTAACGCGCCGGTCTGCAAAACCGGTATTCGTGGGTTCAAATCCCACTCGGTGCTCCAACCTTACTGAACCGGAGCACACCGCTACGAACTCTCTACGCGGCCTTTATACATTCTTGATGTCGAAAGCTCGATAGTCGTTCATGGGCCGGCGTGCATTCCGCGCGGCCATGGAGTCTGAACGATGACGGACCTTCTCTGTATCGGCGCGGCGATCGCCTTTTTCCTCATTGCCATCTCGTACACCAGCGGTTGCGACCGGCTCGGCGCGACGAAAGCGGGCCGGTAGCGTGGAACTCGCCCTGCTTGGCCTCGTCACGCTCGCTCTGCTCGTCTATCTCGTCTACGCCTTGCTACAGCCTGAAAAGTTCTAACGGAAAGCCCTGAACATGACCGCCAACGGCTGGTTCCAAATCTTCGTTTTTTTCGCTCTCGTCCTGATCTGCGCAAAGCCGGTCGGGGTCTACATGGCGCGCGTCTTCGAGCGCGAGCACACCGTTGCCGACCTTATCTTTCGGCCTGTAGAACGGCTCATCTACAAGCTCACCGGCATCAACGAAACGCACGAGATGCGCTGGACCGAGTACAGCGTCGCCATGCTGCTTTTCTCGCTGGTCACGCTGCTGGTGACCTATGCGATCGAGCGGCTCCAGCACCTGCTGCCGCTCAATCCGCAGCACCTCGCCGCCGTGCCCGCCGACCTCGCGCTCAACACCGCCGCTTCCTTCACGACCAACACCAACTGGCAATCCTACGTTCCGGAATCGACGATGAGCTATCTCACGCAGATGCTCACGCTCGCCTATCACAACTTCTTTTCGGCGGCGGTCGGCATGGCGCTGGCCGTGGCCTTTATTCGCGGCATCGCGCGCAAGGAGTCGAAGACACTCGGCAACTTCTGGGTCGACACCACGCGCGCCTCGCTCTGGGTGCTGCTGCCCGGCTGCTTTCTCTACGCGCTGCTGCTGGTTTCGCAGGGTGTCGTGCAGAACTTCCGTCCCTACGACCAGGCCACGCTCGTTCAGCCGCAGACGGTAACCACGACCGGCACGGATGGCAAATCGACCACGCAGACCGTCACCACGCAGTCGATCGCCCAAGGGCCCGTCGCGTCGCAGGAGGCTATCAAAATGCTTGGCACCAACGGTGGCGGCTTCTTCAACGCCAACTCCGCGCACCCATTCGAGAACCCGACGCCGCTCTCGAACTTCCTCGAAATCTTCTCCATCTTTCTCATCCCCGCCGGGCTGACGGTCACGCTCGGCCGCATGACGAAGGCTCCCGCGCATGGCTGGGCCGTGTTCGCCGCCATGGCCGCGCTCTTCTTCGTGGGTGTCTTCGTCGCGTACTACGCCGAAGCGCAGCCCAATCCGCTGCTCCACACCGCCGCGATGCACATCGATCAACACCCCTCCACGCTGCAAGCCGGCGGCAACATGGAAGGCAAGGAGGTACGCTTCGGCATCGCCAACTCCGCCCTCTTCGCCACCGTCACCACCGACGCGAGCTGCGGCGCGATCAACTCCTGGCACGACTCCTTCATGCCCCTCGGCGGCCTCGTTCCGCTGGTCAACATCATGCTCGGCGAGGTGATCTTCGGCGGCGTCGGATCGGGCCTCTACGGGATGTTGATCTTCGTCATCCTGGCGGTCTTCATCGCGGGGCTGATGGTCGGTCGCACCCCTGAATATCTGGGCAAGAAGATCGAATCCTACGACGTAAAGATGGCGATGCTTTACGCGCTCATCTTTCCGCTCTCAATCCTCGGCTTCACCGCCGTCGCGCTCCTGATGCCGAATCTCGGGCTTGGCTCACTTAACAACGCCGGCCCGCATGGCCTCTCCGAGATCCTGTACGCCTACACCTCGGCCACCGGCAACAACGGCTCGGCGTTCGCCGGACTCAACGCGAACACGCATTGGTACAACTACTCGTTGACCGCCGCGATGCTGATCGGCCGGTTTCTCATGATCGTCCCGATGCTCGCCGTCGCGGGCAATCTCGCCCAGAAGAAGCTCGTGCCGCCCTCGCCCGGAACCTTCCCCGTCAGCACTCCGCTCTTCACCGTGCTGCTCATCGGCACCATCGTCATCGTCGGCGCGCTTACTTTCTTCCCGGCGCTCGCGCTCGGCCCCATCCTCGAGCACCTCCTTCTGCAAGCCGGCAAGGTCTACTAACATGGCCAA
>CAXTRY010000137.1:0-6236 GCA_964246805.1 uncultured Acidobacteriaceae bacterium | reverse complement strand
TACCTGGCGATCCTCGAAAACTATCAGCAGGCGGATGGGACGGTGCGGGTGCCGGAGGTGTTGGTGCCATATATGGGCGGGGATACCATAATAGGAAAGCAGGCGGGTAAGCGATGAACCTGGTGAGCCGGTACTTCTGGTGGACGGAGCAGCGGGGAAGCCTGCACTATGACGTGATGGTGACGGCGATCCTACTCTTTCTTTTTGTGTCGCCCCACTTCATCAACTTCAACGATCGTCCAGCGGAGACGGCGGCGACCCATGCAAGCGAGGTGCTGGTGCGGGAGGCGGGTACGAGCGGTAACAGCAGCCGGTTTCTCTACCAGATTCGCGCGGAAGACATACACAATCCGGCAACGGAGACAGAGCGCCGGGCGGCGATTCTGCGGGCGATCGAGCCGATCTCGGGCGAGGTGACGCTGGAGCGCTATGAGCCGCTGCGTGACCATGAAGGCAATGTAATCGCGTATAACGCGTGGGTGCTACGGTAGGGAACAGTGATCGTTTGTCAGTGGTGGTGAGGCTTATGAAATTTTTGCAGTGGCTGGTTGCGGGGATCGTCGTGGTGCCGGCGCTAGGGGCGAGAGCGCAATCCAGTACGCATTTAGAGACGATACTGGCGCAGATGGACGCGGCGAGCGCGAAGTTCCGCTCGGCCGAGGCCGATTTTCAGTGGGACTTGTTTGAGCGGGTGGTGCGGTCGACTTCGAGCAAGACGGGGCGAATCTACTTCAAGCGGGACAAGGGCGGAACTTCGATGGGCGCGAAGATCGCGCGGCCCTCGGTCACAATTTTGAGCTACGAGAGAGGGATGCTGCAGGTCTTCGATCCAGCGCAGAACACGCTGATCAGGATGGCGGCGAAGCAGAACCAAGGGCAGTACGAGAGCTTTTTGACGTTGGGGTTTGGCGGAAGCGGAAGCGATCTGCGGAAGCAGTGGACGATCGCCGACCAGGGCTCGGAGACGATCGACGGTGTGTCGTGCGCGAAGCTCGATCTGGTGTCGATGGATAGCGGGGTGCGGAATATGTTCAGCCATGTGACGATTTGGGTGGATACGGCGCGCGACGTGTCGTTGAAGCAGGAGTTCTCGACGCCTTCGGACGATAAGCGGACCGCGTTTTACAGGAACATCCGGGTGAACGAAAAGGTGGATCAAAAGCCATATGACATCAAGCCGAATGAGAAGACGCAGGTGACGAACCGATAACAGGCCGTTCGATTCGGGCGAAGGGGAGCGCGGCGAAGAGGAAGAGGATAGGGAAGAACTCCAGCGTATAGCGCGGTTCAGAATTATCAAGCGTAAGGAGCAAGGCGCAGCGCAAGGCGACAAAGGCGAGCATGGTCCAGAGTAGTGTGCGGTGGACGCGGGCGCGGCTCCAGAGAGCGGCTCCCCATATGGCTAACCCCAAGTAGGCGGCGTTGAGCAGGGCGGAGGCGAGCGCGAAGGTGGACTCGCCGGGGTGCTCATGAAAGCGCCACCATTCAAGATGGGTCGTAAGGGTTTCGGTACGGGGGCGCAGGAGCATATTGAGCAGGCGGGCGGTTGGCAGTTCCACGTAATAACGGAGCGGGGAGGCGGCGATGCGGGTGGCGGCCAGGGCATGGAAGCGGGCGTCCAGTTCCGGGGTGGCTGTGGTGCCCTTGTTATAGTCGGCGAGTAGGGCGGCTGTTTCGGCTTGTTGCGCGGGGGTGTCGAAGGCGCGGGGGGAGATGTCGTCGAGCTCGATCTCGGCTCCATCGTAGTTCCAGTAGACATCTTCCGTGGCGGCGTAGTCGATGGCCCAGGTGCGAAACCAGCGTTGGAAGCCGAAGGGGATGAACTCTCCCGGATTGGTGGCATAGCGAGGGGCAAGGGGTTGAAAGACGTGAAAGGTGCGCTCGTTGCGGATGGTCCATGGGATAAGCGAAAGGACGATGAGCAGCGCGACGGTCACGGTGGGTAGCAGATTTCGCGCGTACCGGAGATCGGCGCGCCACGATAACCACACCATTGCGGGAAGAATGGTGGCGGCGAGGAGAGCTTGTTCCGGACGGAGGAGCAAAGAGTAGCTAAGCGCGGCGGCAAGGGGCCCAAGCCAGCGATTGAAGCCGGCACCGGCGAAGTACCAGCGATCGAAGACGTAAAAGGCGGCTGTAATGGAGAAGAGGGTGAGCGTCTCGGTAAGGGGAGCGGCGGTGTAGGCGGCAGTGAAGGGGCAAAGCGCGGCGCACCAGAGGGAGGCGAGGCGCGCCCGAGTATCGAAGAGCCGTCCGGCGAGTGCGCCGATGAGCAGGCAAGAGACAAGATCGACAACGACTTGAACGTAGAGGATGGCGATGTAGTCGGCTATTCCGAAGAGGCGGAAGCAAATGGCGAGAAACAAAGGGTAGCCGGGTAGACGGATCAAAGTAGGGCGGGGAAGGCCATTCACTTCCACATAGCCGTAGACGTTGTGGAGCAGCCAGTTGCGAGCGATGCCGCCGTAGACGAGCGTGTCCCCCGAGAGGTGTTGTGCATGAGTGATAAACCACAGGCGCAAAGCCAGGCCGGCTGCTAGGGCGAGGGCAGTCCAGAACCAGGTGGGCGCGCGAAAGTTCATCGAACTGCAATGATACGGCGTTGCCCGCTTTGTAAAGAACGGTGTTGGCGACCGAGCGGTGCCGGCGGCTTCGTTGACTCGCGACGGCGAGGTGCATACGATGTCCACAGCGGCTCGGAACGCTCTTGACTCGATGACCAATAATCCCGTCTTCTACGATCCGCAACGTAAGCGCTGGAAGCGGCTGCGCCGGATTTTCGATGTACTGGCGCTCTTAGGTCTAGTCATCGGCGTGATCTTTGTCATCGGTTTGCTGCGCATCAAGCCGCTGCCGGAGCTGTTGCTGCCCTCGGTGAAGCGGAACTATCGTGCGCTGACGAACCCTCCCGCTCCTGTAACCAAGACGGGCGTTCTGCACCGCGCTCCGCATCGGAAGACAGATCGCAATCCATCGGATATCCCACTGAATACGGGGGAAGGGCTGCGCGCCGCTTATTACGTGGAGGATGACCCAGCCAGTTATTCATCGTTGAAGCAGCACGTCAAGCAGATCGACCTGCTCTTTCCCGAGTGGCTGCACATGGTCTCGCCCGACGGGACGCTAACCGCATACACCATCGATAACCGTCCATTTGCCGTCGTGGATGAAGGGGGAGTGCATACAGTCGACCGGGAAAACCGCGTGGCGCGCGTGATCGCCGATGCGCATGAAGACACGGAAATTTTCCCCCTTATCAATAACTACGATCCGACGGTAAATAAATTTTTGCCTTCTATCGGCGGCTTCCTAACTAATCCCGCGGCGCGAGGGCATTTCGTCGAACAAATCGATGCATTTTTAGCGAAGAACCCCAGTTATCGAGGGTTGTCGCTGGACTTTGAAGAGATTCCCACGGAAGCCCAGCCGAGTTTTATGGCGCTGGTGACGGCGCTCTATGCGGACTTCCACGCGCGCAATCTGCGGCTATACGTCAACACGCCCGTGGCCGACGACGATTTCGATCTGAAATATCTGGCGGACCACTCGGATGGATTGCTGCTGATGAACTACGACCAGCACCAGACCGAAAGCGGGCCCGGACCGATTGCGGCGCAGGACTGGTTTACAGACAATTTGAAGCGCATTGTGAAATCAGTGCCCAAAGAGAAGCTGATTTGTTCCATCGGCAGCTATGGATATGACTGGGTGACAGCGCTGCCGCCCGATGTTCGCGCGGTAAAGGGTAAAAAAGCTGTAGCTCCGGCACCGGGCAAGGTGATCTATTCGCGCAATCTGGCGACGCAGGACGCCTGGCAGGCGGCGGCGGATTCAGAGTCGCAGGTTACCCTGGATGAGGACTCGCTGAATGCGCACTTCGCCTATGACGATGACGACGCCAAGCAGCGACATGAGATCTGGTTCCTGGATGCGGTAACGACGGTGAACGAGATGCGGGCCGCCCAAGAGTTGGGCATACAAACATTCGCGCTTTGGCAACTCGGGTCGGAAGACAGTTCGCTTTGGAAGATATGGGACAAGCCAAGCCACTCGGACCCGCTGTCGGCGCTGGCGAACGTCGATCCGGGGTATTCGGTGGATACGGAGGGTGACGGCGATATTCTGCGTGTCACGCGCCGGCCACAAGCGGGCCATCGAACACTTACGCTTGACGACGATGATTCCGTGCCTGTTTTGTATCGCATGGTGACGCAAGAACGCATGGACTCCTACCCGTTGTCCTACACGATCGAGCAATATGGCTATCACCCGAAGCAGATCGCGCTGAGTTTCGACGACGGACCGGACCCGGCCTGGACGCCCAAAATACTGGACGTGCTCAAAAAATATGGGGCTTCGGGTACATTTTTCATGATCGGCGAGGAGGCGCAAGATAACGTCGGTCTGATGAAGAGGGTGTACCGCGAAGGCCATGAGATTGGCAATCACACGTTTACGCATCCCGACATCAGTGAAATCTCGAACGGGCAGGTGGACCTGCAACTGAACTCGGCCGAGCGGCTGTTTGCGTCGAAGCTGGGAGTGCAGCCGCTATATTTCCGGCCGCCGTACTCGGTCGATCAGGATCCCGACACCAACGATCAGGCCGCGCCGATCGATCGTATACAGAGCCTCGGCTATGTCATTGTCGGGGACAAAATCGATACGAATGATTGGGACGAGCACCCGAAGAAGACACCTCAAGAGATTACGGATTCCGTGTTGAGCGCCATCGCGCAGATGGATGCGCAGCCGTGGACCAAGGGGTCGGTAATCCTGCTGCACGACGGGGGCGGCGACCGCTCGGCGACCGTGGCGGCGTTGCCGGTGCTGATCGAGACGCTGCGGGCGAAGGGATACGAGATCGTTCCGGTGTCCCGGCTGATGGGCAAGACGCGCGCCGAGGTGATGCCCGCCCTCACGCCGAAACAGCGATGGCTGGCGGTGGTGGATTCGATTGCGTTCTTCTTCATCAGCTTCTTCAACCACATTGTCATCGGCGTGTTCTTCGTGGGCGACATCCTGATGAGCGCGCGGCTGGTCATTATCGGCATTCTGGCGGTGATTGATCGCTTTCGTAAGCGGGAGAACTTTGCGCCTCCCGGCTATGAGCCGAGCGTGGCGGTGCTGATCCCGGCCTATAACGAGGAGAAAGTGATCGTGCGGACGATCCGGTCGGTGATGATGTCGACCTATAAGAATATCCGCGTCGTGGTGATCGACGATGGGTCGAAGGACCGGACGAGCGCCGTGGCGCGGGAGGCGTATCCGAAGGAGATCGAGTCGGGGCGGCTGACGGTGTTGACCAAGCCGAACGGGGGTAAGGCGGACGCGTTGAATTACGCGTTGGAAACGACTTATGAAGATATTTACGTAGGGATCGACGCGGATGGTGTGATCGCGAAGGAAGCCATTGCAAACATGGTCTGCCACTTTGCCAATCCGAAGATCGGGGCGGTGGCGGGGAACGCGAAGGTAGGGAATCGGGTCAACCTTTGGACGCGGTGGCAAGCGCTCGAATACATCACGAGTCAGAACTTCGAGCGGCGCGCGCTGGATTTATTCGATGTGGTGATGGTCGTGCCGGGAGCTATCGGCGCGTGGCGGACTGCGGGCGTGAAGGCGGGTGGCGGCTATCACACGAACACCGTCGCCGAGGACGCCGACCTGACCATGAATATGCTGGAGCAGGGCTATAGCGTGATCTACGAGGATTCGGCGCTGGCCTTTACCGAGGCTCCCGTCAACATGGATGGGTTGATGCGGCAGCGGTTTCGGTGGTCGTTCGGCATCTTGCAGGCCATCTATAAGCACAAAGGCGCAATCGCCAAGCACCGTGCAATGGGTTTGTTCGCGCTTCCGAATATTCTGATCTTCCAGATACTGCTGCCACTGGTCTCGCCGCTGATCGACCTCATGTTTGTCTTCGGGGTGTTCCACTACTTTCTGGATAAGCACTTCCACCCGGAGACTACCCCGGCGGCCGGCTTCTATAAGCTGCTCGGCTTCTTTCTCGCGTTCCTCATTATCGACTTCACCGCGTCTTCGCTCGCGTTCGCGCTGGAGCGGAAGAACAAGGCCAGCAAGGGCGACTTCTGGCTGCTCTTCCATATCTGGATACAGCGATTTACCTATAGGCAAGTCTTTTCGGTGGTGCTGCTCAAAACAGTCAAACGGGCCATCGACGGCAAGCCCTTCGCCTGGGACAAGCTCGACCGGACGGCGAAGATGTCGAA